>JACXTQ010000342.1 GCA_016919605.1 Methylovulum sp. | reverse complement strand
TCTCATGTCGATTTGGTGATCGGCAATGACACCGGCCCGACCCACATAGCTTGGGGTATGAACCGCCCATCCATCACCATCTTCGGCCCTACGCCCGTCAGTCGCGTTTATCAGACCCCTATCAATAAGGTCGTCAAATCCGCCTCCGAGGTCGATCCACATAAACTGAACAAGCTGGATTTCTCGATCCGGGACATCAATGAACAGGAAGTTATCGATATAGCGAAGACCTTATTGGCCGCTAACTCAGCACCAGTCACCTCCGCACCCGTTGCCGCCACAAAGACGGGGAAACAAGACTTGAACATCAATGACCAAGACTTGGATGATATTGCCAATTCTTTGGAAAATATTGATGCCGATGATTTGTTTTAAGGCGCATGGTTTTAAGGTGCGCAAAACCAACTTTGGCACTGGGGAAACTTAAATGGACGGACACTTTTTAACCGAAATTGAGATAAGCCAGTTCAAATGCTTTAACGGCTTTAAAGCCTCAGGCTTTAAGCGCGTCAATTTGATAGGCGGGAAGAATAATATTGGCAAGACCGCGTTTATGGAGGCTTGTTTTATCAATGTCCGTTCCGTCAATGTCAATACAATGTTTACAGCTATTGTTAATATCAAGGCCTTCCGTGAAAGTTCAAATCTCTTTGGTAAGAATGTCGATAGCCAAGAACTGTTAGATGTTACACGAAACTACGTTAGTCGTTCTAATTTAAGTGGTAAAGCGTTTGCCATCCTAGAAAAAGATGGCATAAAGGAATATCAATTTAATTTTAATGGTGAATCAAAAACCATTAATGCCAAAGAATTGACTATGACTATTGAACATGTTTCTAATATTAGCTTCATAGATAATTTTGGTTGGGAGAATTATCGGCTAACTAAAGCTTTCCAGGCTATTCAAAAACAAGACAAAGAAAGCGAACTAAGCCGTTATATCCAGCAATTTGACGACAGCATCGAAAGCTTTAAGGTCATTGGCGACAAGCCGCAATGCAAAACCAATGGCGAATACCGCGATATAACCGAATTTGGCGATGGCTTAAAGCATTATATTTCTATTATCTGCGCATTGTATGAATGTACAAACGGTTATTTGTTCATTGATGAAATCGACAATGGTATCCATTACAGCCAGTTAAACAGACTGTGGGAGCTGATCTTAACATTATCGAAAACAAACAATTGCCAAGTGTTTGCCACCACGCATTCTAAAGAAATGCTCGAAGCCTTTGCACGGGTGGCGAAAAAATTGGATGAACAGGATATTAGCTACACTATTCTAGTAAAAAACAAGCGGCAAGAAATTAAAACCATTTCACTTGATTATGAGATGCTTTTGGAGAGCATGGCACAAGGCCATGAGGTGAGATAATGAAGTCGATTGTTATCTTACACGAAGGCAATGAAAAGAAAACTGCCGATAATGAACTGCTTCACTTGTTGCTCGCACACTTGCGGCTTGATATTGAGGCCATTGAGTTTCGTGGCATGGGTTCAAAAAGCAATTTTTTCAAAGAAGAAAAATATGCGTTCTTAAAACAAGCGGTAGAAACTAATCAAATCGAAAAAATGCTGTTTATTGTCGATGCGGATGATTCGCGAAACGATACCAAATACGGCGGTGTAGCAAATACCCGCAATGAATTAAACCAGATGGTCGCCCGCTTAGGTTTTCAGGACATAAGCCAAACTTATATTGTGTGCGATCCAGAGACTCAAACGGGTTATTTGGAATCCTTGATTTTATCGACTATCCCTATAGAACAAAGAAGTTGTATCCAGCGTTTTTTAAATTGCTCACAATTTGAATCCAAAGAAAACCACAAAGCCATACTCAACCAGATTTACAAAACCGCCTATCCCAACGCCCCGTATAATTTCGACCACCCGCATTTTGACGAGCTAAAAACCACCTTAACCCAACTTTTCGCATAAGCCATGCCCATTGATTTTCTCATCATCGGCCAAGGGCTTGCGGGTAGTTTGTTGGCGTGGGAGTTGATGCAGCGTGGTTGTTCAGTTAGGGTGGTTGATAATGGTCAAGAAAACGCCTCGCAAGTCGCCGCCGGACTTATTAATCCAGTCACGGGTATGCGTTTTGTCAAATCCGCCGAAATTGATACCTTATTGCCTATCGCCAAACGCTGTTACCAACAGTTGGGCGCATTTTTCCAAACCGATTTTTATATCGAAAAACCCATGTTGCGTCTATTGCGCACCGCCGCAGAATACCAACACGCCCAAAAACGGCTAAAGGATAGCGGCTATCAGGGGTATCTGGATGGCCTTTTGGCACCGGATTGCAATCCGCATGGCTTGCTTACGCCTTACGGTGCGGTGCGGCAACAACAGACCGGCTATTTATTGACCCGCCCCTTATTGCGTTGCTTGCGCGATTATTTTCTTGCTAAGGACAGTTATATCTTGGCGGATTTTGCTGCCAGTACCTTAAGCCTTAACTCCTTGCGTTGGCGGAACTTCTGCCCACAGCGGATCATTTTTTGCGAAGGTTATCAGGCGATAGCCAACCCTTGGTTTTCGTGGTTGCCGTTCCAGCCTGCAAAGGGCGAAATTTTGACCTTGGCGCACACCCATACCTTGCCCGATACCCTACTCAATTACGGTAACTGGCTGATACCCTTAACGAGTCTGCACAGTCGTATCGGTGCCACCTTTACCCATGAAGCGTTGGATACCGTGCCTAGCCCACCAGCGCGGGCGCAATTATTGGCCGCGTTGGCCGACGTGTCCGGCGATTTGGCACAAGCGCAAGTTATCGGCCATCATGCCCACATCCGGCCTTGTACGTTGGATAAACAGCCGTTTACAGGATTCCATCCCCAGCATCCGCAACTGGCTATTTTTAATGGCTTCGGAGCCAAAGGCAGTTTACAAATTCCCGGTTATAGCCAAGGCTTTGCCGACTCCTTACTCAACAGCACTCCGCCACCTTGTCCTATCGAACGCCATTATGCCACGCATTTTCCTGCCTAAACTCGCCCATGAACTGATCGCCGAACAATTGCAGGTAGGCGATACGGCAATTGATGCTACGGTGGGCAATGGTCACGACAGCGCTTTTTTGCTCGCCCAAGTTGGCTTATCGGGGCATGTTTACGGTTTTGACATCCAAGCCGCCGCCATTGCTGCCGCACGCCACAAACTCACCGATGCTGATAACGTGACGTTGATACAAGACAGCCACGCCCAACTGGCTCAGCATATCCGACCCTGCCATATCCATAACATCATGGCCTGTATGTTTAATTTGGGTTATTTGCCAGGGGGTGACAAGCGCGTCATCACTCAAGCCGCTTCAACGCTGGCGGCGCTCACCGCCGCCAGTGAGCTGTTGGTGGTGGGTGGTTTGTTGACGGTATTGGCTTATCCAGGCCATCCTGACGGCGACCAAGAAACCTTACAGGTTGCCCAGTGGTGCGGACAGCTTGCGCCGGAGCGCTTCAGCTGCCGCGTGTTTGACAGCGATGCGGACAATCCGGCTGCACCGCGCTTGTGGGTGCTGGGTAAAGCTAAGGAACGTGCATAAAATAATCTCGGCATAACCGTGGTTTCCTCTTTGGAGCGCGGGCAAGATGCCCGCGCTAGACACGTCCTCCTCTTAAGCACTATGGGCTTATCGTAGTTGGAGGAGTAATGCCCGCAAATGGCGAGGGTGTTCCGGGTGGCACTAACGGGTCATTGCCCCATTCTGGATAATCGTCCGTCAATGTTTTCATAAAGGCGACCACGGCATTTTCTTGCGCTGGGGTCAGCCCTAGGTTGCCCAACTCATCATGATTAACATTGATGGCCACTTCTGGTTTTGGCCAGCCTGACACGCCAAAATCAGCGTTAAGATTATTCGCCACTGTACCCAAGGTATCGCGGGTATTATAAAAATGGGTGATTTGTTCAAGCGTCGCAAACACGCCATTATGGCCATAAGGGGGGGTAAGGGCGATGTTCCTTAAGCTCATGACCTTATGCTTGCCCCATTGCTCCTTATTGCTATCTAGCTTTCTTATATCGCTACGTTCGCCTAAGCCTAGATTGGGTTTTGGGTTGCCCGGAATTTTTAAATTGCGCGGCAAACCAATATTATCATAGGTAAAATCGGTGAATAAGGGTGGCACCAAGTGGCCTCCGGTATCGGTTTTGGCATGGCTGATATGGCAATTGGAGCATCCGGCCTTACCGTTAAACAGTTGCTTGCCCTCGGCTTCAAGGGCGGTGAATTGGGTTTGCCCTGCCAGCACAAAATCAAATTTAGAATTGAATTTGCTAAATTCCGGCGATTTTTCAAATGTGGCGATAGCTTGTGCCAATTTTTGATAAATCTCCGCCACCGCCTGTGGAGCCTGTTGGTTAAATTGGGCATCTTTAATGTCCGGTACGGCATTCAGATCCAATTGATACAGTGTGTAGAACAGTTTGACGTAAGCGGGGTTCGCTTTCAAACGGCTGACCACGGCCCATTCGTTGGGCATGGCCATCTCCAAGGGATTTAATAACGGCTTTTGTGCCTGTTCGGCCAAATCGTTAGCCCGTCCGTTCCAAAATTGCCCACCCTCATAAGTACCATCTTTATCGTCCCAATGAAACGGCGGGCTAAAGCCTGCATAAGCTGCGCTGGGTGCGTTCAGCGTTCCGGTGGCAAATTCAATCGAACCCAAGGACACGGGTGTACCTTGTTTGACATTGGCAGGGTCAACAAACGCGGGGGCTTTGCCGGTAAGTTTTTTGGTGCTGTGGCAGGAGGCACAGGCCTGGTTCCGGTTAGTGGACAAGTTGGTGTCGTTATACAGCTGCTTACCCAAGCGTTGTTCAAGTGTCAGTGGCGATTCTGCGTTGGCGGACAAACAAAAGCATAGCAAACTCAGCGAAATCAGTGGTTTTGAAGTCATGGCGGCAGTTTTCCGATAAAGTTATGGCAAGGAATAGTGATGTTTTACAAATAAAAATCATTATCATTTACAATCATAAGCCTGTCAATCTAAGCGTGGATTTTTTGTGCAAACCCCAAAATGAGTCCATTAATCTGTTATGATTATAAGCTTTTTTTATTTCATTTTTATTTAAAGGAAAACCATGTCAGAATTTAATAATGTCAGCGTTGTAAAAAAAGCCAATGTCTATTTCGGTGGGAATGTCAGTAGCCGTACCTTGCGCTTTGCCGATGGCTCCAGCAAAACCTTAGGATTTATGTTGCCGGGCGAATATACCTTTAATACGGGGGCTGCCGAAGTGATGGACATTATTGATGGCGAATTGGAGGTTTTATTGCCAGGAGCCGAGCAATGGCAAGCGGTTAAAGGCGGCGAGTCTTTTGATGTGCCTGCTCATGCGCAATTCACCGTCAAAATCCACACTGCTACTGATTATTGCTGTTCGTTCCTGAGTTAGGCAGAAAACTCGGCAATGGAAAAAGTCGCCATTTTTGTTGATGTGCAAAACATCTACTACACCACGCGGCAACGCTACCAACGGCATTTCAACTACCATGCCTTTTGGGCGCAAGCAACGGCAAACCGGACGGTGGTCGCTGCGATGGCTTATGCCATCGACAAGCGCGACAGCAAGCAACAAGGCTTTCAGCAAATCCTTCGCACCATTGGTTTTGACGTTAAGTTAAAACCTTATATCCAGCGTAGCGATGGTTCGGCGAAAGGCGATTGGGATGTGGGTATTACCTTGGATGTCATTGATTATGCCGCCCAAGCCGATGTTGTTGTCC
>JACXTQ010000047.1 GCA_016919605.1 Methylovulum sp. | reverse complement strand
GGGCGGTCAGAACGCTACGGTGTCGAGTGGACAAATTATTATAAACCCAACGATTGGTTGACCTTGGATGCCGATTTTGCCTTTACTAACGCCCATTTTGTCGGTGTTCCCGCCGCCCAAAACCATATCCCCAATTCGGTTGGGCGGGTAATTAGCGTCGGGGCGGTGGTGGTGTTACCCTCTGGCTTGTTCGGATCGCTCAGGTTGCGGCATTTTGGCGATGTGCCGCTCAATAATACTGGCACCGCTTGGGCGGGCAACACCAGCATTGTCAACTTTGGAACCGGTTATCAGTACAAGGCTTATAAAGTCGAAGTCGATGTGTTCAATCTGTTTGGCTCCAGCAGTAATGACATCGCCTATTTTTACGGCTACCGTCTACAAGGCGAAGCCACCGGCCCTAACGCCGACGGCAGTAGCGATGGCATTATCAAACATCCGGTGGAACCGCGTATGGTTAGGGTTAGCGCATCGGTGAGTTTTTAAAGCCAACCGTCAATGCACGTCAAACAACGGCGTGCTTGCCGCTTGGTATTCTGGCTTGCCGAGCTTTTCGCGCACCAACTTGTCCAGCACAGGTTGGCATTGTGGCTGTTGCAACGGTTGCCACGCTTTGGTCAAGGCGGTGATCAAATCAGACATGAGCGCATATAATTTGGGGCGGGTTTGGCTGTTTAAATCGGGCACGGCAGCAAATAGCGCGGTATGGTTTTGTTGCCAATCCGCGAACAATTGTTTCTGCACATTTTTTGACGCTTCTATTTGCGCTCGGAAGAAGGTCTCCGACCATGCCTCCGGTAAGCCTTGAGCAACGGCCTGTTCTTTCAGTTTGGTGATGATGAGCTGTTCGCGGGCGGCATCTTCAACGCCCGTTTTTTGGTTCCATTTATAACGCGCTACATCCTCAGCCAAGGCTAAGCGTTGTGCCATTAGTGACACCACGGTTTCCAAAGGTTGTGCGCCCTCGCATAAAGCCAGTGCAGCGGTGGCGGGGCGGGTCACTAAAAGGGTTAGTGGCAGTAAAGTCATGATCAGTAAGCGCATGGGGTTTATATACCTAGGGTTAGTTTTAACCATTGGCCATTTTTAGGCCGTTGTCCAGTTGGGAAAGTACACTTCGGCGGCCCCAACCTTAAAATACATCTTTTAATGCCCGTAAGCGGGTAAACACCACTAAGGAATCGCCGCCCTGCAAACCCACGGCGGTTTGCAGGGCTTTGCTGTCCGTGCGTAAAAAAGGGTTGGTCGCTAATTCTTGCGCCAAGGTCGATGGTACTGTCGCTTGCTGTCTGGCGCGTAGCGTCGCCACGTCCGCCATTTTTTCCTGTAAGGCCACGTTATCCGGCTCTAAGGTTAAAGCGAAGCGGCCATTGTTTTGGGTGTATTCATGGGCGCAATAGATCCGTGTGGTGGCGGGTAGGGTTTGTAGGGTTTGCAACGATTGCCAGAGCTGGCCGATAGTGCCGTCAAACAAACGCCCGCAGCCCATGACGAATAGAGTGTCACCGCAAAACAGCGCGTTAGCGGCGGCAAAATAATAGACGATATGGCCACTAGTATGCCCAGGTGTGGCGATGACTTGCGCAGTTTGTTGTCCTAATTGGACTGTATCTTGGTCGTTGACACAGCGGTCAATACCAGGGATGCGGTGTTTATCCGCCTCGGCTCCGATAATTTGGCAGCCGGTTCGGGCTTTCAATTCTAAATTGCCGCCGACATGGTCGCCATGATGGTGGGTATTGAAGATATAGGTTAACTGCCAGTTTCGCCGCGCCAGTTCGTCCAAGACTGGCTGTGCCAATGCAGGGTCAACCGCTGCTGTTTCGCCTGACAAAGGATCGTGGAGCAAATAGATGTAATTGTCGTTTAGGACAGGCAGTTGCAGAATGGTTAACATAGCTGTATAGAGGGGTAGGGCTATCGGAGAACTCCATAGTTTAGCGCCAATTCACGCAGGGGCGGGAAATATGGCCTGCCTTGTTTAAGCGGGCAAGAAAGCTGGACGTAGTCATGGTATTTTTCATTTTTTTTGGGTCTAGGGTTTTAAACTTAGCCGCTTATAAGCGATGCAAGGGCGGCAATGGGTTGTTTTCTTGTGTCGCCAATTTAGTACGCGCCTGATTTTCGGTAAAGGTTTGGAACAGGCGTTTACCCTGCCATTCTGGCGCATTTTTACTGTATAGCACTTGATTAAGCAATACGATTTCATCACGCAAACGGGCTTCGCATTGTTTGGCGATTGCTCCTAAGTTGGTTTCGTTAAACTGTAGCCGCCCCCAATCCAATAGGGCGTTTTTCGCGGCTATGGCGTTGTTGTTTGCACAGGCTTTTTTAAGCTGGCTGACAATGTCGCGCAGTTTCAGTTGCCTAGCCATTTGCGCTTCATCCACTACGGGTTCTTTCTTACGCCCACTCCATAAAAAATAAATCCAGGTGGTCAGCCAGCCCACAGCCAACAGGCCAGAAACCAGCCACGGCCAATAATTATTAGCGGTTGCTTGCGGTGCGGGCACTGATGCCAGTACAGGGGCGGAAGGGGCTTCTGGCTTGATTGTTGTGCTGGGGGTAGGTACGGCGGCGGGTGTTGGTTCGGTGCCAGCCTGTACGGTTAATATGGTTTCGGGTAGAGTGGCGACTTCCATTTGCTGGGTTTTTGTATTGAACCACGGTAAGCTGATAGCGGGTAAGGCATAGCTACCTGATTTTGAAGGCATCAAGGCGATTTTTTCTTCCCGTAGGGATACTACGCCCTCGGCGTTTTTCTGCTCTTTCAGTACGGGTTGGTCTGGATAGGCTTTTAAATCTTCAACGGCTTGGGTGGCGTTCAATTCCGGCAATTGCCCGACTGTCGTGCCTTTGGCAACCAGTGTCAGGGTGCGGGTCAAAGGTTCGCCGACTTTCATTTGTGCGGTATCACCCGACCACACCTGTTTTAACTCTAATTGCTCGGCAGGTAGCCAATGTTGTCCGGTGGTCTTTGCGGCCTTAACGTCTAAGGTGATTGCTGATGATTCGACCCGGCGGGTTTTGGCAATAGGGGCACTGAAAAAATTGTTGTACCTTGAAGGCCCTGCCGTTAGCACTTCGGCGGTCAGCACCAATGGTTTGATTGACAAAACTCCACTTTTTTGCGGAAAAATGGCGTACTTACGTTCCGTCACCGAATACGCGACACCATTGATTTCCGTGTTGTAATTGGCATCTTCACCGAGTTTTTCAATGAGCGCGTCCGCCAATTCCGGTTCAGACAATTGCGCCCTGGCAATCTCGACACGGGTGTAAACGCGCAAGGTGTAAACGACCTGGGCTTGGATATAGGTTTGGGTGGGGCTGGCTTCGGCTTTTACAAACAGTTCCTCGTTGTTATTGGCATCGGTTTGTGGATTGCCTTTAATAACTTCTATAGGCAAAGGTGAGCTGGAATCATTGCCAAAATGGATGGTCGGAATCTCCAGATTGCCCGCCATTTTTGCCATGGCATTGACTGTCCATTGTATGGTTTTGCTGGATTGGCCGTTCACCCAAGAGGAACTGCTGCCGTGGCTTTGATGGAGTATCGAAAAATCCTGCTCCAAGGGGCTAAAATCAGGCTCATCGTCAGGGTCTTCAGTAGCGGTGAAAACGATCTGGAACGAATCATTAAGATTGACGGGGTTGCGATCTACCGTCACTTGGATATGTGCCGCCCAGCTATACGGAGCCAGGGTGAGTAATAACAGCCAAAGCAAGCATTGCAAGGGGGAGCATAGAGGGGTCAATAGCATTTTTTGGGCTTTCATCTGGCAATTCTTGAACAGGTGGGTTTTAGTATCGGGCTTGATGGAGAATCTACACGATATGAAGCTAAATAACCAATAATTCAAGTATATGGCTGGCCGATTTTAGTTTAGGAAAGCTGTGGGCGTTTAGAAAGCCATGTCTTACTGCTATTAACAGGGCTTGGCTTGTCAAACCTTATCCACCCACTCATAAAGTTCGGTCAAGGCTGGGTCACATTTACAACAGCTGCCGCCGCAATTGGCTTCCAGCGACAGTTTGCGGACATGGCCTTTGCTGATCCATTTGCCTAACATGCCGCGCAGGGCATCAGGGTCAATACCGAAATGGTTTACTAAATCCTGTAAGGCAACCCGATGCTGTTGTTTTAAAAATTCGCGTAAGTCCAAGATCATTACAATGCCTCCTGATGATGGTTTTTGTCCGTGTTTTTGCCGGTAAACCACAAGCCCAGCCAGACCAAAGCGAAAGCCATCAATAAGCCGTTTATCCAAATAAACGAATAATAAGGGTGTTGGCTGTAAGTCATGGCTTGATAAAACACGGTGGCGGTCATATAAGCGATGCCTGTTGTCCAGCAGACGACAAACACTGTCCAGCCCGCGCTAGTTTCGCGGTAGATGGCCGCTGTTGCCGTTACGCATGGGGCGTACAGTAAAATGAATAATAAATACGCGAAGGCCCCCGCTTTGCCGTCAAAACTATGCTGCATGGCGGCAAATGTGGCGGTTTTGACTTCTTGCTCGCTGGCGGCGGCGGCCAAGTCGTTGACGTTGCCGATATTAAGCCCTAATGGGTCTAGGGCATTGTCGGCCACCTTGCGCAAGTTTGTCGGGATAGTCAACAGCGCATCCGTCAAAGCGGTTTTGAGGTCAAAGTCGGTCGTTACGGCCGGGGCTGTGTCACCGCCCAATTGACTGTACAGTGCATCCAAGGTTCCCACCACGGCTTCTTTTGCCAGGATGCCGGTAAAAATACCGACCGTGGCTTGCCAATTGTTGTCGTTGATACCCATAGTTTTAAAGATGGGGGTCAAGCTGCGGCCGATGGCGCTTAACACGGATTTGTCGCTATTTTCGCGGCCAAAACTGCCGTCAGTGCCTAGGCTATTGAGAAAATTTAGCACTAATACCATCGGGACAATAACCTTGCCGGCATTAAACAGGAACGACTTTAGCCTGTCCCACGTCCTGATGCACACACCACTGAGCGTGGGCAGATGGTAGGCGGGCAATTCCATGATAAAAGGCGTGGTTTTGCCTTTAAATAGGGTGTGGCGCATGATGAGCCCCGTGATTACCGCCACCGCGATACCAAGCAAATACAGGCCAAACACCAGATTTTGCCCCCCGACCGGAAAAAATGCGGCGGCAAACAGTGCGTACACAGGTAACCGCGCCCCGCAGGACATGAATGGGTTCATCAAATTGGTCAAAATCCTATCGCGCTGGTTTTCTAGGGTGCGCGTGGCCATAATTGCCGGAACATTGCAACCAAAGCCGACAATCATCGGCACGAAAGATTTACCGGGCAGCCCCATCATGCGCATAAACCTATCCATAACAAACGCCGCACGAGCCATGTAACCGGAATCTTCCAAGGCGGACAGGAATAAAAACAAAAAGCCAATTATAGGGATAAAGGTAGCGACCACTTGGATGCCGCTGCCGATGCCTTGGGTAAGGATGACATTGAGCCAGTCAGCTTCGCCCCAATTTTTTAGTGCCAATCCTAGGCCATCGACTAGCAAGGCACCGACTGATTGGTCGAAAAAATCAATGAAAGCACTGCCGATATTGATCGTGAACATAAACATGGTGTACATCACCAACAAAAATATCGGAATGCCCAAGAAACGATTCAGTACTACACGATCGATCATTTCCGTGGTATGGCGACTGACTTCATTGAGTTTGCAAACCGAGTGTTGGGTCAGTTGGTTGACGAAACCATAGCGGGCATCGGCGGCGAGGATATCAATTTCATCATCAGTGGCTATTTCGATACGCTGTTGCAGTGCTGCCACTTGCGGCAAAATAGCCGCGCCGCCAATTTGTTTGGCAAGGGTGTCGTCTTCCAGTAGGCGCAACACCAGCCAGCGTACATCGCAAGGATAATGGTCGGCGATGTTCTGCATGGCGGGGGACAATTCACTGACGGCTTGTTCCAGAGCAGGGCAATAGGTGATGGCAATACGGGGGATGGGTTGGCTTTGTGCAGCTTTATTGATGGCGGCCTTTAAGTTGCCAATACCGTGCTTGGCCGAGGCGGTGATAGGGATGACCGGGCAGCCTAGTTGGGCGGACAATGTTTCTATGTCAATTTTGATGCCGCGCTGTTTGACGGCATCCATCATATTCAACACCAACACCATCGGCACACGCATTTCTATCAGTTGCGAGGTCAAGTAGAGGTTGCGTTCGATATTGGCGGCATCAATGATATTGATGATGAGATCCGCCTCTCGTGAAGCGACATAATCCCTAGCGACTTTTTCATCCAAGGACACTTGGTCATCGGCGGCTTCCAAAGAATACGTGCCGGGCAAATCGACCAATTCAATCAGTTTGCCATCGTGGCTGTATTCACCGGATTTTTTTTCGACGGTCACACCCGGCCAGTTACCGACATGCTGCTTGGCACCGGTCAAAGCGTTGAACAATGTGGTTTTGCCACAATTGGGGTTGCCGACTACCCCTACCGTAAAATCCGGTTTCATTACAATCTCTCTATCAATAAGATAGCCGCTTCGTCTTTACGCAAGGTTAAGGAAAAACCGCGCAATTTAATTTCCACCGGATCGCCCATAGGCGCAAAGCGGGTGACACTAAAGGCCGTGCCCGGAGTCAGTCCCATAGCCAGCAGACGCTTACGGTAGGCTTTGCCGGATTGTTCAAAACCGACGATTTTCCCTAAATCACCAACATGCAGATTTTTTAAGCTAAGGGCCATAAACGTATCCTAGACTGAGTGTGAACATCGGAAGAACGAGGGATTATCAATAATCATTCTCATTAATGATTAATATATCACAGAAGGCAATACAGTCAAAAAGCCAATTTAGGAATCGCGCAGGGAAGGGGTACAAGCAAGAAGGGGGCTTAACAAAATGGCGCACTTATGGGGAGAGCTAAGGTGCCCAAGCCTCATTAAGTGCCGGGTAGAAATCAACGCAGCCGCTGGCAAGGAGATTGCCCGCCGGTCTGCGCTGATAAAGGGGATTTAGTCAATGATGCTGCATTTTTCGCGGGAAGCATCCACGCGGTCGCGGAGTTCCTTGCCCGGTTTAAAATGTGGCACATATTTTTTTGATAGCGTTACCGATTCACCCGTTTTCGGGTTGCGTCCGACACGCGGCGGACGCATGTGCAGGGAAAAGCTGCCAAAACCCCTGATTTCGATTCTTTCGCCAGTAGATAATGCCTCATTCATTTTTTCAATGATACATTTCACTGCCAGCTCGACATCCTTCATGGCAAGATTTGGCTGTTGTTTAGCTAAGGCTTCAATTAATTCGGATTTTGTCACATTCTATCCTATGTTTAAATCCACACCCGTACATCCGATGGGCGAAACGCCACCGATAAAAAAGGTGGGGCAGCTTCCCCGTCAGCGACGAGGTTTACCAAAAACGATAGCGCTGCAAGCGCAGCACTGCCACCTATCAATAATTCCTCTAAAGAGAGAAGTTTCGTTTTATAAATTCGGGGAAAAACCGCAGGCGGAAGGCGCATCGTAAAGATGCGCCCCCCTGCCCGAAGCTTATTTTTCTATTTGCTTAAAGATGTCAGCAAAAGTCGGCGAACTGCTAACCGGTTGTGCGTGGTCTTTAATGGTATGGGTTTCTTCATCTTGCTCTTTAGCTTTAATGGACAAAGAAATAGATTTGCTCTTTTTGTCTACACCGATGAATTTGGCTTCTAAAGTATCGCCTTCTTTCAACAGGGTACGCGCATCTTCAACGCGGTCGCGTTGGATT
>JACXTQ010000341.1 GCA_016919605.1 Methylovulum sp. | reverse complement strand
GGGGCGCTGACATTGGCGACTAACGGTGATACAGGCGTTGGGTAGGCGGCAAACAAGGCGGCAATGGTGTTTCTGTTCAAGTTAGGCATACACGCCAATGAATCGGCGGTATCTGTTTGGTTGCCTGACAAATCGGTGTAACCGGCGTTAGTGGGGTTACAAACGCTGGTTGCAGGAAATTGTGCTTCTTGCAAGGCGTTACGCAATTTGGTGGTAACAACGACACCAAAAGCCGCCGCAGGGCCTGGAACGATTTGATAAGTGCTTGGTGTTGGGTTTGGCGGGGTGCTTGGTACAGTGCCCACAGGCGCGTTTTCACTGGCTACGGTGAAAATTTGTGGGTTAGTGTCAGAAAGGCCGAAGGTAGGGATGCGGAACTCGGCGTTGCTGGTGACGTTGTAGGCGCAAGTTTTGACGCTGGCGAACACAGAAGAAGACGCAGACGTACAAGCTGTTGGGTTGCTGGTCAAATTTAAGAATTCAATTTGCGCAGGGGCGACAACCGGCACCACGCCTTTGCCTGAACCGCCAGCGTTACGTTTGTACACCAACAGGTTTGACGTAGTGATAGAAGCAGGGATATTGGTGTCAGGTGCTGAGCTACCGTTAGCGGCAGTGTTCAATTCGCAGATATAAGCCAATTGGTTGCCAGTTGACTCTTGGAATTTATGGACAGTACCGATACGGCAAACACCTTCGTTGGTGCCGACGGTCAAGCCTCTTTCAATCAATTCGGACAGAGCAGATGAACCTGACAAATAAACGGTGGTCGTGTCAGCCAAAGTTGCCGCATCAGGCAGGTTTTTGCTATCGAACGTGATGGTTGCTTGTGCCGCGCCGCCGAACAAAGCCGCAGAAATTGCCGCCCCTAATAAGATTTTTTTCATGTTATCCTCGTATACTAAATTAATAAAAAACCGCACTTATAAGCTGTGGGGGTAGTGGGTATCTTTAACACTCAGGCTCAAATCCTTCTGCTAAGAACTGCTCATCAAGCTCTTAATAAACGGCAAACTAGCCTTCCATGTTTAAGCAATACACGCCAACCGTCACCTTTACTAAAATCATCGGTTGCTACTGATGGCCTTACCTCAACTTTCGCTATTTTTTCACACTTAGCCTGTGGACATGGTTACAGCTTGATTAAAATTACATGTAATGTATGACATTTGTATGTCATATGTGGCTTATCTTGGCTTTCGTAGTATTTCTGTAACATTTATCTTTTATCTTATGGGCAATTGATGAACTACCCTCATCCCCCAGAAGAACACACTACAGCTCCCAGGGAGTTGCTCTTGAATGAATTAAAACAAATCATCTCGTTACGGCTGGTCGATAGTGACCGGGCTGCGGTACAAGCCATTGCCGCCCGCCTGTTTGTCAGGGAATCTGACATTTATCGTTTTGCGATCAACTACCTACTCAACAGGTTCAGTTGCCTGTTTGATGATGCCTACACGGGCAGCGACCTGTTACCGGCCATGCTGGAAATCAGGGCGGAAATAAACCATACGCTGGGGTTGAAAAGGCATCAACTGGAAAAAATTATCAACGGCAACAATCTAAACCCCGACAAATATGTGGCGATGTGCGACATTGAATTGTTGCTGATGCCACAGCACTTGCTTAGGCAACGTTTGCTGAAATTGGATGACAACCCCAGAAACCAAACCGATGTGGAAACGTGGCTTAGGGATTATTTGACGGAAAAGTACCATTTGCTGGCAGTCGAAAAAAAAACCGTGTTCGATGATTTTATTGTGCCACGCAAAAAATCGTCGAAATTTGACACCTAAAGGCTTTTATGGCGTTGCAAGGCCCAGCGCACATGCTCCCTCACCACCTCGGACGGGTGTTCCAGCCTACTTTTTAAAGCCTCAATCAGCGCGGGGGTGGTGGTTTTGGCATTGCCTAAAGCCACGGCGACATTGCGCAACCAGCGCTCGTGACCTATCCGGCGTATCGCCGAACCTTCGGTTTTGGCGAGAAACTGTGCCTCATCCCACGCGAACACCTCCAACAATTGCCGGTTGTCCAGCCGATGCCTAGGTTTAAAATCCGCTTCGCCGCTAATTTTGGCAAAACGGTTCCACGGGCACACCAACTGGCAATCATCACAGCCGTAAATACGGTTGCCTAGCAACGGGCGCAAAGGCTCGGGGATAGCCCCATGCAGCTCAATAGTCAAATACGACACACAGCGGCGGGCATCAACCTGATAGGGGGCGATGATGGCCTGGGTGGGGCAAATGTCCAAACAAGCCACACAAGCCCCGCAATGGTTACTGGCGGGAGTGTCGGCGGGTAGCGGCAAATCGGTATAAATTTCCCCCAAAAAAAACCATGATCCGGCTTTGCGGTTGAGCACGTTAGAGTGCTTGCCTATCCAACCTAAACCCGCTTTTTCGGCAATGGCTTTTTCCAAAACCGGCGCACTGTCCACAAAGACCCGATACTGGGCGGTGTCGCAGTGCGCTGATATTTTATCGGCGAGCTTTTGCAATCGGTTGCGCAAGACTTTATGATAATCACGGCCTAACGCATAGCGAGAGATATAGGCCGCCGCCGGATCGGCCAGCGTTTCGTGCAGGACAGCGGCAGGTTCGGGCAAATAATCCATACGCACGGAGATGATACTGCGGGTGCCTTCCTGCAATAAGGCGGGGCGGCTACGTTTAAGGCCATGACGCTGCATATAATCCATGTCGCCATGAAAGCCACGCGCCAGCCAAGCGTGCAAATGGCCTTCGGCCACCGCCAGATCAGTGTCGCTGATACCGACTTGCTGGAAACCCAACGCCAGCCCCCATTCTTTGATGTGTTGGGCGAACGCCGTCATTGCCATCATCGCAATGACCCCAACCAACACCGCCATTTTAGCCAGAGCGATTGAGCCAAAGGCAGCACCCGCTTAAGCCCGGCCTGTAAATACGGCACACCCTCCCGCCAAGCCTGCCGTACCAGCACCAACGACCGCACCCCCAGCAGACGCAGCCAATCCCAGCGCACGGGCCTATCTGCCACTATACCCCGACGGTGCAGCCAATGCCATAAGCCACTGACATAGAAAAACGCCGGACAGAGTCCGGCCAGAAACCAGAGCAACCGCCCCCCTGCCCCCAAGGCTTCACCGGTATGCAAGGGCCACATCCAAGTCATGAATTTTTCGCCACCACTGAACAGGCTAGGGTCACGAACCGTTTTGATATGCCCACTCCAGCGGTCTATCCATACCATGGTAAAGGGGTGTTTCTGGTTGATTTCACCCGCTTGGCGGACATTGATACGGTAAGTGCCATCT
>JACXTQ010000340.1 GCA_016919605.1 Methylovulum sp. | reverse complement strand
TACTCAACGGAAACGTCCAAAAATCGTGGTATCTGATGTTTTTTATTTCTTTGGCGACCAGTAACTGATCGATACCGGCAAGCGTTGCCAGCAGTGGCTTTAAGGGGGCTTTGCAAGCTAAGGTAATGCGGGCCGCCCCCATTGCTTTCAGTATCGGCACATAACGGCTAAATTGGATTTCATCGCCAAAACCTTGTTCCGTCCATATCAGTAAGGACTTGCCTGTGAGTGGTTCGCCTTGCCATTGTTGAAAAGGCAGTTTGGGCGGTAGGGTGCTGGGGGGTTTTCGGCTTGGATGGTAGCGGCTTTCATAGCGTTGCCAGCCTTCGACAAACTCACCGGACTTTAACAGGACAATGGCGAGATTATGTTGCAATTCGGCATCATCTGGGTTTAAGGCGATGGCCTTACGGAAATAGCTGATGGCTTGGGGTAGATCGTTAATGGCTTCAAAGACGCGCCCCAAATTATTGTAGGCGGCAAAATAATGGGGGTTCAGCAAAATGGCCTGTTGATGGCAAGCGATAGCTAAAGCAAATTCCGCGGTGTCTTTATAGCAGGAACCTAAATTGCTATGGGCTTCTATCAACTGGGGGTCAATAGCGATAGCCTGTTTGAAGTGGCTTATGGCCTTATCCAAATCTCCTTGTTCTTTAAACAAGACGGCAAGATTGTTATAAGCTTGTGCATAATTAGGTTGTAATGCCAAGGCTTTTTGGTGCGCGGCAATGGCGCTCTCCCATTGCGACAGTGCTTTGAGCACTAAACCTAGATTATTGTAAAACACTGCTGAGTTGGGGGCATAACAAATTGCTTTGTTGATAAGTTCTAAGGCCATGTCATGTTTGCCTACATGATAGGCAATTAGGCCAAGCAGATGTAGGGCATCGGGCTGTCCTGGACATTGTTGCAATACTTGCCAGTATAAGGTTTCTGCTTGTGCCAATTGTCCGGCCTGCTGATGGGTCAAACCGGATTTGAGCAAATCTTCAATGGTCGCCGCTTTAGAGGTATCTTGTGCTGTAGGTAATGGTGCGGCTTTATCTTGACAGCATTTTTTATATTTATGGCCACTACCACAAGGACAAAGGGAGTTTCTGGTGATTTTTTTTGTGGTCATTTTTAGTTCCAACCCTACTTTAACTACCTATCAAAAAACGCACGATAAACGGCAGTTTTTTATGGCGGTGTTTGATGATCGCCAAGCCATAGCCCGTGGCAATCATAACGGCAATGACCATCATATAAGTTAGTAAGAACGGCAATAACGGCTGATTGTTCAATGCAGTTATCGGTTTGAGCAAGGCAACCAGAATCAGTTGATGGAATATGTACATGAATAAGCTGGCGTGGCCCAATGTTAGAAAAGGCCAGTAGAGAGCTAGATGGTGGGTTTTTTCGATAGCATAAAAGCCGCATAGGATCAGGCCGCAGGCAGTCAAAACATAGCCGATAGTGGGCGGATAAAATAATTCGGAATAGCCGTCACGGATGACCAGATGCGGTTGTTGCCATAGCCAGAGGGCGACGCCCGTGCCTAGCAGAGCTAACCCCGTCATCAGCAGTGGGCGGGTGGTGAGCGGATAACCCTTGACGTAGTATGTGCCTAACATGCTGCCCACAATGGCAAAAATCAGCCACGGCAATAGCGGAAACCAGCCATCCAAGACCAGCCGTTGTAGAGTGTTGGCAGAAAACAGCAGGTGTACATAGTCTTGGTAACTTAACGCAGCCCATTCGACGCTGATAAGCTCTTCGCGATAACCGAACAGGCTTTGCAAGGCAGGGGTGGCCAGCATCAACAATAGGGCGATGCCTAGCCGGACGCTAGGTTTACAGTAACGCGACAGCAGATAAACGATGGGGATCGCAAAGCCCGTCAGGTATAGCACATCATAACCCAGCAAAGGCCAGATGTGCCAAATCGCCAAATCGAGCGCACAGCCACAACCGATGATTAATAAACCGCGTTGTAGATAGTGGACAAAACTGCCATGTTTGGCTTGAGTGATGACCACCATCATGCCCGCGAGCATGATGAACAAGGGCGCGGCAAACGTGCCGTACAGACGAAATGCCAGCACCTTGTATTCGGTTTGCAGTAAGGGGGCGCTCAAGTTGGCGGCGACCATAGTGAAAATGGCGATGCCGCGCAAGATGTCGATAGTGCTGTTACGGGTCGGGGGAAGTCGGCTCATCGCGGTATGCAGGTAACATTGAAAGGTTATAACCGTTAACCATAGTGGATAACCTGCATTAATGCAATGCGCCCGTTAACGCTTAAATAGTGTTGCGCAAATTACCGGCATGTAACCCGCATTCTTTCTTGGTTTCCGCTTCCCACCACCAGCGTCCGGCGCGTTCGTGTTGGTTGGGTAATACGGTTTTAGTGCAGGGCTCACAACCGATACTGATAAAGCCCCGCTCATGTAGTTCGTTAAAAGGTACTTGGTAAGCTTCGATATAATCCCAGACTTGTGCCGAACTCCAGTTCAGCAGGGGATTAAATTTCACCAAGGGCCGTTCGTCAGTCGAAAAGGTTTTGTCCAATTCTACTTCGGGGATATGTTGGCGCGTATCCGCACTTTGGTCTTTGCGTTGTCCGGTTATCCAAGCATCGACTCCGGCCAGTTTGCGTGACAGTGGTTCCACCTTGCGGATGGCGCAACATTCGTGATGGCCATCTTCGTAAAAACTGAACAGGCCTTTGCGCTTGACAAACTCGTCTAGCACGTTACGGTCAGGCGTTAATATATCAATGTCGAGCTGATAATGTTTGCGCACTTTTTCCAAAAAACGGTAAGTTTCCGGGTGCAAGCGGCCTGTATCCAGGCAAAAAACCGAGATGTCTTTCCTGATGTTTAAAGCCATGTCAATCAGTACCACATCTTCGGCGCCGCTGAAGGAAATGGCGATATTATCGAACAAGGACAAGGCGTTTTTCAGGATGATACGGGGGCTTTTATGATGCAGTTGGTTTTGTAATGCGTTAATGTCAATGGTGTGCATGGGCTAGGAACAAGTTTGGGTAAAGTAGCGGTGCAAGAATTCGTCAAAAGGCAATTGCGGTTGGTTTTCAATGGCCTGTTGTTTGGCATGTGATTGGGCGACCACCTCAAGAAAAGCTTGGTTTGTGGCGGCATCTAAGGGCTGATCATGAAAATAGTGTGCATATTCGCTCGATTGGGCAATGGCAAAACCTGCAAACGCTTGTGAGCGTTCGCGCATGGTTGCCAGCAGCCGTGCCGACGCGGTCAGCTTAGGGTTGTCAACTTTGGCGTGCTGGGTTTTTAATGCAGTGCTATAGGGGGCATGTGTATGGTCTGCGTCCAAAACGGCACAAACTGGCTGCATAGCCGCCAGAATCTCATAGGCCCAATCAACCAAAGGCACTGTGCCGCCATTTTTTGCCAATTCCAATCCCGGTTTGCGTCCGGCATGGGCGACCGCCAATTGGTTGCTGTTATTAGTGGTGTGATCCTGTTCGGTCATGAATGGGCTATCCGTCAACAAACAGGTCAGCAGTAAGGCTTCGATAAAGTGCGCTGTATCCGTTTCTATACCCAGCGGATGAAAAATATCCAAATCTAAGGAACGCATTTCCACGTAGCGCACCCCACGGCGCTTTAAGGCAACCGTCGGTTTTTCGCAAGATTGCGCAATTTGTTTGGGGCGTATCGTGCTATAAAACTCATTTTCAATTTGCAGGATATGGCTGTTCAATTGGCGATATTGCCCATCGACTACCGTGCCGATGGCCTCATATTCAGGGTAGGGCGTATTGATAGCTTGGCTTAAACTGTCAACATAACCGGATAAGGAATTATAATCAATTTTTAGGTTTGCCTGGTTTTTGCTTTTATAGCCAATATCGCTCATCCGCAACGAGGTTGCATAAGGATGGTACAGCGTATGCCCGTCGAATTGCTCAAACTGCGCCATCAATTCGGGGCGGCTGTTAAAAAAGCTTTTGCAAATCGCCGGCGATGCGCCGAACAGATACAAAATCAACCAACCCACCCGCTGAAAATTACGGATCAGCCCAAAATAAGATGTGGCAATAAAATCCGCTAGGCTCAAAGGGCTGTTTTCTTGCCGGTGCAATACCGGCCATAAGGCTTCGGGGACGGAATAATTAAAATGGATACCGGCAATCGCCTGCATGGTGCGGCCATAGCGATGCCATAAGCCGTGGCGGTAGATATGCTTCATCTTGCCGACATTGGAGGAGCCGTATTCGGCAATCGGGATGCTGTCATCGCCGCTGATGCCGCAAGGCATACTGGTGCCCAACAAAATTTCTTGATCCAGATGCGCGTAGACAAACTGATGGATGTGCTGCAAGTAGGCTAAGGTGTCTTGAATATCCGCAAACGGGGGTGTAATCAGCTCAATTAAGGCTTCGGAGTAATCGGTGGTGATATACGGATGAGTCAACGCGGAACCCAGCTCGTAAGGGTGAGGCGTGTGGGCGATAATCCCGTCACGGCCAATGCGTAAACTTTCTTTTTCTATGCCTTTAAGACCGCCGCGAAGCAGGTTTTCTAAACCATTTGCATGAAGCTGGCCTAGGCGTGCGGAAAGCGTGTTAGTGAAATGAGTCATAGCGTGGGAGTAGCCCAGTAGTCTAATAAAATTCCCCCATTATAATGGGTATGCCACTTGGGCGGAATATTATCATGCCTTATACGGTCGTCTGTGCACCTAAACGT
>JACXTQ010000339.1 GCA_016919605.1 Methylovulum sp. | reverse complement strand
GCGGATCGGGGCAGTTGTAGGTAAAGACCGGATGGTCGCAATATTGCTCCAAATGCTCTTGACAGTCGGGACAAACGCCGCAAGAACCGACCAAGCAGCCGACACCGACACTATCGCCGATTTTAAAGCCGGTGACGGCACTACCGACATTGACAACCTTACCGACAATTTCATGCCCTTGCACCATCGGAAACAAGGCGTTACCCCATTCATCCCGCGTTTGATGGATGTCTGAATGGCACACGCCGCAAAAGAGGATGTTGATATGGACATCGGTAGGCTTCAGCGCCCGACAGTTAAACTGGAACGGTGCCAGCGGGCTAGTAGGGCTGTGGGCGGCATAGGCTAGGGTTGGATACATGGTTGGCTCCTTGTAAGGTGGCTGGATGCGATTCTTTTTTCCCGCTGCTCAAAAGCAAGCAAGCTCCATTTTACTCTAGATTGATACTTAAGTGGGTTTTCATATAACTTTCGGCTCTATATCGAACAAATGGTTCCGACAATTTTAAAAAAACTAGAAAAAAGATTCAATTCAAAAGCAAAAGCGATGGATACGCGATCTGCGGTTAACAAAAGACCTATCATACTCACACCTTAAGCCGATAACCCACGCCCGATTCGGTCAGCAAATAGTGGGGTTGAGTTGGATCAGCCTCCAATTTTTGCCGAAGTTGACTCATATAAATGCGCAGATAGTGCGAATTGTCTTTGTAAGACGGCCCCCAGACTTCTTTAAGTATATATTGATGGGTTAGGACTTTGCCCGCGTTTTTAATCAGCAAGGCCAGCAAGCGGTATTGAATAGGGGTAAGGTGGACATCCCTATCGCCCACTTGTACCAGCCGCTTGAGCAAGTCCACTTTTAAATCGCCAATGACAAACATCCCCCCATCATCTTGTGCCGGACTGCTGGACGCATGGCGCAAGGCGACCCGTATCCGCGCCAGCAATTCGCCTAAGCCAAAAGGCTTAGTCAAATAATCATCGGCTCCGGCATCCAGCGCATTGATTTTATGTTGTTCTAAACTGCGGGCGGACAAAACGATAATAGGCAGGGTAGACCAGCCGCGTATGCTGTTGATAACCTCAACGCCGTCCATATCAGGTAGCCCCAAATCCAGGATAATCAAATCGGGTTTGCGCACCCCCGCTTCGATAATACCTTGCTGACCGCGGTCAGCCTCAAAAATCTTAAAGCCATGCGCCCCTAAACCCGTGCGTAAAAACAGACGGATAGCCGGATCATCTTCGATAACCACAATAATTGGATTACTCTGGCTCATGACTAAGCTCCACCGCGTTGCCCTCTTCCCGCAGCATTTCCGGCGGCAAATCTTCTTGCGGCAAGGTGAATGTAAATACCGCACCGCCGGTAGGCCGATTTTGGGCGCGGATACTACCGCCATGCACTTCAACAATGGCTTTGCATATCGCAAGACCCAATCCCACGCCGCTTTGTGCCGCCTCGCTCTTGACCCGATAAAACTTTTCAAACAATTGTGCTTCCCCACCTCTAGGCAAACCGCCGCCACGGTCGGCAACGGCAATATCCACCGCTTCCGCCACCGCTTGCGCCATAATGTCCAACGGGCTGCCCGCTGGCGTATAACGCAGGGCATTTTCCAGCAAATTGATCAACACTTGTTCGATCATCACCGCATCGACATAGATCATCGGGATACCCGGCGGCAATTTGACCGTGACTTGACGACCCACCATACGTTTTTGCAGGCGGGTCAACACCACGCCGATAATTTCATCCAACGGATACCATTGCCGGTTCAGCACCACCGCCCCCGCATCCAACCGCGCCATATCCAAGATATTATTAACCAGGCTCGACATGCGTTGCGCCTCATCATAAATGGCGCGGCTCAGTTCCTGCTTATCATCCGCTCCCAAAGCGTTGTCATCTTCGACTAAGGTGCTGGCCGCTCCGACAATGGTGGCGAGCGGGGTACGCAAATCGTGGGAAATGGAACTGAGCAGCGAGTTGCGCAAGCGCTCGGCTTCCATTTCTACTTGCGTTTTGCGGGCGTGTTCGGTCAGGCGTACCCGTGTGATCGCTTGGGCAATTTGCCCCAAGAACGTTTCCAGCAATTTTTGTTGTTCGGGCAGGAACACGCGGCGTAAATTGACCGGCAGCAAGACCAATACACCTAAGATAGTTTCTTTAACGCTCAGCGGAAAATAGACCGACTCCGCCCCGGGCAACGTGTGAGTGCCTTGTCCGGCAATCTCGCCATGATCCAACACCCACTGCGCCACGCTCAAGTCGGCGGCGTGTAGGGATTCGGGCATATCCGCGCCACTAGGATAAACAATGCGCCCGCTGCTGTCAGGGAAGAGGATGACGTTTTGGCTGCCAAACTCAGCATACAGATGATGCACCGCCGTGCGCACAATCTCATCCTCGCTCTGGCCCGAGGTCAGATCTTTGCTCATCGCATACAACACCGTCGCCCGCCGCTCCCTATGTCCAGCCACCTTGGCTTGGGAACGCACGTTGGCCATCAGGCTACTGATGAGCATGGCCACGGTCAACATCGCCAGCAACGTCACCAGATATTGGCTATCACCCACGGTAAAACTGAAATAAGGCGGCACGAACATCAAATCAAAAATAGCCACGCCTAAAAACGAGGCAAAAATGGACGGGCCACGGCCATAACGGGTGGCGATAAACACCACGCCCAGCAAAAACACCATGACCAGATTAGCCAGCTCAAAGCGCCCGAACATCAAATAAGCCAACAAAGTGCTGGCAACCGTTACCGCCACCGCCCATACATAACCTTGGACATTACGTTTTTGCCCCGGACGCTTACCCAGACCTGGCAAGGGTTTTTTCCGGTACAAAGTAGGCGTAAGCTTATCGCCGCAATCTTGGTCAGGTCTGGGGCTACCTAGCAAATACAGGTTGATATTATGCGCATCGCTGATGAGCATATCCACCACCGAACCCAACAACACCCGCCGCAAGCCTCGGCGGGTCGGCTTACCGATAACAATTTTGGTGACATTACGCTCCTTGGCAAAGGTGATGATCGCCAAACTCATGTCAGTGGCGCTTAAGGTCGCCGTCTCCGCACCCAACTGTTCGGCAAGCCTTAAAATACGCAATACCCCATCGCGCTGTTCAGCAGGCAGACGTTGCAATTCCGGCGTTTCGACATAGACCACTATCCATTCAGCCCGTAAACTGGTGGCAAATCGCTTACCCGCCCGCACCAACCGCTCGGCAATAGCCGTAGGGCCTATACAAACCAAAATCCGTTCACTGACTTGCCAGACTTCACGGATACGGTGATCCTCACGATAATCGAGCATCTGCGCATCGACGCGGCTGGCGGTTTGCCGCAAGGCCAATTCCCGCAAGGCGATCAAGTTGCCCTTGCGAAAAAAATTCTTCGCCGCCTCCTGCGCCTGTTGCGGCACATAGACCTTGCCGTCTTTTAGCCTATTGAGCAACTCATCGGGCGGCAAATCCACCAACTCAACTTCATCGGCCTCTTCAAACACCGTATCCGGCACGGTTTCCCAAACCCGGATGCCGGAAATTTGCCCTATGTCATCATTCAGGCTTTCCAAATGTTGGACGTTGAGGGCGGTATAGACATCAATGCCCGCCTCCAGCAATTCCTCTATATCTTGCCAACGCTTAGGATGGCGGCAACCGTGGGCATTGCTATGCGCCAACTCATCAACCACAATAATCGACGGCTTACGCTTGAGGGCGGCATCAAGGTCAAATTCCAGCAAAGCCGTGCCGCGATAGTCAATGGTTTTGGGCGGCAACACGTCCAGCCCTGCCAATAAGGCCGCAGTCTCCTTACGCCCATGCGTTTCCACCAAGCCAATGACAATATCAATATGTTCGCTTCGTTTCTCCCTAGCCGCCTGCAACATGGCGTAAGTTTTGCCTACCCCCGCCGCCGCGCCAAAAAAAATTTTCAAACAGCCTCGACTGGCGCGGGCTTTTTCGCGCTCAACACGCGCTAATAATTCATCGGGATTGGGGCGTTCGTT
>JACXTQ010000338.1 GCA_016919605.1 Methylovulum sp. | reverse complement strand
GTAATGTATTACATTAGTAGCAATAATTTGATTTCCAAAATTTTATATTACTTTGGAAATACACGCTCACTTTAACCCATGAAATTACCTCCTTATGAAGACTTTAGCAGATAGAATCAACCAAAAAATGTCCGAACAACGGCTTACCCAACAATCTTTGGCAGAGCGTGCAGGTTTGTCACAAGCCGCCATCTACAAGCTGACGTCGGGCAAAACTAAGGAAACCAAAAAACTGATCCAACTGGCCGCTGCCCTTAACGTGGACATGCAATGGTTGGCCACCGGCACTATGCGTGCCAACCCTGCCACCGCTGCCAACGCCGAACTGCTGGGTGGTTTTGAAGAATGGGACAGCAACACCCCGTTGCTGGACGATGAGGTGGAGTTGCCGTTTTTACGCGAAGTTGAAGTGTCCGCAGGAACAGGTAAATTCCATGTTGAAGAAAATCCAGCCTCGAAATTACGTTTTGCCAAAGCCACTCTCAAGCGCGTGGGTGTAAGCGCAGAAAACGCCGCTTGTGTACGGGTATCGGGTGACAGCATGGAGCCGGTTATGCCTGATGGTTGCACCGTCGGCATTGACACTAGCAGCAAACGCATCAAAGATGGCGACATCTACGCGATAGACTATGACGGGCAATTGCTGGTCAAACGCCTGTACCGTATCTTGGGCGGCGGTGGTGGTGTACGCATCCGTAGCTATAACGAAAGCGAATATCAGGATGTGGAATGTATGGGCGAAGAAATGGCCAAGCTCAACGTGTTGGGTCGGGTATTTTGGTGGTCGGTGTTACGCTAACTGGCGGCTGTTGAAAAGGCGGCAAACCATTTGCCGCCGCTTTTCTAAAATAGTCTTGTTACCTGCCACTGTCATAATGGCCCACTAAGTAGGAGGCGCGTTAAACCGTCTATAATTTAGCCGTCCCCGCTTGCGGGTCACTTAATGCGCTCCTGCTTAATATAAAGGCCGCTCTGTTTTTAATCGCCTTAAAATCCTCCCCATCGCCTGTCAGGGTTATTGTCTCTGGCTGTGTCAAAAATCGCCCATGCCCCCGAAGCGGCCAAGTTTTAAAGGCGGCTTTCGTCCAATGCCTCATAATGCCCACCGCCAAAACACGCCCACTCCGGCCACTCGTGCTGGCAATTGCCTTGAAATGGCTGCATGGACGCTTTTGTCACTTAGCCTAAAAAGGCTAGGCAAATAGGGACATACGCCTTTTAATCGCTAAAACCCACCGCCACTATTACCCCACCCAAACAACATGGGTTAGAATAACAACCCACCCATAACACAATCCAAAATCCCCTATGAACTACGCTGCCCACAGCCATTGTCCCAATTGCTTCCAGCCCGGCCCCTTAGCGGTTTGCCCCCACTGTGGCTTTGACCGCGAAGGCTATTTGGAGGAGGCTTTGCATTTGCCCCTGTTCAGCACCGTGGGCGGCGAGTATATCTTAGGGCGGGTGTTGACAACCGATGAGTTGGGGTTTGTCTATATCGCTAAAAAGACAGGTGCGGACATGCTGTTTATGGTTAAGGAGTATTATCCCGAAGCCTTGGCGACCCGCGCCCGCACGGGCAATGTCAGCCCCAAAAGCGGTGCTGTCAGGCCACAAGGTTTTGCTGATGGCTACCAGAGCTTTGCTGACGAGGCCCGTTTGCTGAAAGCGTGCCAACAGCCACCGGCGCTGGCTGGCATTGTCCATCTGGTCGAATTTATTGAACAGCATGGCACCGCCTACTGGGTCATGGATTATGTTGAAGGCTGTCCCTTGCAGGAGGCTTGGCAATTTCGGCAAAAATTGTCCCCGTCTTATATCAAGCTCTGGCTAAAACCCTTATTGGACACCTTGGAACAGCTCCAGCAACGTGGCATTCAGCACGGTGGCCTCAATCTGGCCAATATTTTTTTACGCGGCGGTGCCAGAAAGCCTAATGATCCGGTGCTGTTGGATTTAGGATGGGCAAGGCAAAGCATCCTGGAACCATCAGAAACCGATGATGTGTGGTACACATTGGGGGAGGTGCTGTATCAATGTGTCAACGGCGGCCCGCCGCCTACTTTGGAATTGCGCCGTTCGGGCGCACTGCTAAGTTTTGCTGACAGCCAGCTTGATCCTTGTTTAAAAGCTGCTATCGAGATTTGCTTATCCCATGCCAGCCAAGGGCGCCCGGACAATGCCACCACCTTAAAAGCGCTGTTGGCTCCGTTCCTGGCCGTGCGCACCCCGCTGCCCGCCGTTGCCGAAAAACGTTTGGATGATCTGGACTTGTGGCAACGTACCCGCCAAGCCGATAGCATGGAGGCCTATCAGGCCTATTTGCAGGCCTACCCATCCAGCACCAAAAAAGAGGCGGCGGAAGAGGCCGTTAAACGCTTGCGGCTGGAAGCGGAACTACGTTTGCGCCAGTGGCAAGAAGCTCCCCGCCCTTTAAAAGATGATGCGGAAGAGACACTGGTCAAGGTGGCGGCTATTGATGCCGCCGAAGAAGCCGAGGTGGGAGAAGAAAATGAAGAGGAGTATTATGAAGAGCCGACCAGTTGGCTGAAACAAGGTTTTAAAATTATCTTTGCCGGCGTGTTGTTAAGTGCGATAGGGGCGGCGGGTTGGGCGGCCTATCAAGGTTATCTGGACATTTATCAGAAACATCAAGGGGAAATGGAGGCCACGCAACTAGCGGAGATGGAGAAAACCCTGGAAACCGCCTATTTGCCTAAAGGCAGCGGCAACACTTATTATCAGGAGCAATGCCCTAAGCAACTGGCTTTTTGGCAAAAAATGGCGGAACAAAAGCACGCGATTGCCGAAAACCTTTTAGGTAGCTGTTATGCCTTTGGTTATGGAGTGGCACAGGATGGGCGACAAGCCGCGCAATGGTACCGCAAAGCCGCCGAACAAGGTTTTGCGCTGGCTCAGGCCAATTTGGCCGAGCAGTATGACCAAGGTAAGGGGGTGGCTGCCAATGCCAAACAGGCCGCGCAGTGGTATCGTAAAGCCGCCGATCAAGGGCTGGCCGTAGGGCAAGCCAATCTTGGAATGCTGTATATCAAAGGCAAAGGGGTCGAACAAGATGACAGGCAAGCCTTTGAGTGGTTAAGCAAAGCCGCCGAACAAGGCAACGCCTTAGGGCAAGTGAATTTGGCTTATCTGTATGAAGCCGGCAAAGGCGTAGGCCAAGACCATCAAAAAGCCATCGAATGGTTCCGCAAAGCCGCCGAACAAGGCGATTTAGGTGGGCAAACCGGTTTGGCCTATGGTTACAAAAAAAGCGGCGACTATGCCCAAGCACAAACATGGTTCCGCAAGGCGGCAGAGCTAGGCCATGCCGAAGCGCAATTTGCCTTAGGTCAACTCTACCAGCTAGGCAACGGAATCAAGCAAGATTATTTACAAGCGGCGGATTGGTATCGTAAAGCTGCCGCGCAAAACCACGCCCAAGGCCAATATTATTTAGGCAACCTCTATGAGTTTGGTAACGGTGTCACGCTCGATCTTCAACAAGCCGTCGTGTGGTATCAAAAAGCCGCGGCTCAAGGCGATCCCGATGGTGAAGCCCGTTTAGGTTATATGCTCGCCAATGGCAAAGGCATCGCCCCGGACGACCAACAAGCGGTAGACTGGTACCGTAAAGCCGCCCTGCAAGGCAACATCTTAGGCCAAGTGAGCTTAGGCTATATGTATGATGTGGGCAGGGGGGTCAGCCAAGACTATAAACAAGCCTTTAAATGGTATCTAAAAGCCGCCCAGCAAGGTCTGGCTTCGGCGCAAGGCAACCTAGGCCTGCAATATCAGTTTGGCAAGGGCGTGGAGCAAGATTTCGAACAAGCCGCGCATTGGTACGGCAAAGCCGCCGCTCAGGGCTATGCTCCCTCCCAAGCGCATCTAGCCTATTTATATGCCAGTGGCAAAGGGGTGGAAGCGGATTTGCAGCAGGCGATAGCTTGGTATCAAAAAGCCGCTGCGCAGGGCGATGAAGATGCTAAAAAAGGCTTGCAGGCTTTGGGGGTGCAGTAAGTGCGTAAGTTACAAACGGATAAAATGCAACCAATCCCGTTATGACAGGTCGTTTGTTGATAGAGTAAATCCCCCTGCTTTAGGAGCCGTCATGACATTGCAACGCCATCCTCTTATCACCACGGTCTTGGTCATGGGCGTATTGGTCGCCCTATTGAGTTACCTGTTCCATCCTGATGTCGGTGTGCTTAAGCTTATTGTTAACGGCCAACAGGTCGATAATGCCGTGATCCGGTTTGCGGCAGTCCCCAGCGCTTTAATTGTCCTGTTAATCAGTGCCATAGTGGCGGTATTGCTGTTCTTTGGGGTCGGTTTGGTGATATTCTTAACCGTCCTGTTTATCGCCTTGCTCGGTGTGTTTCTGATCGCACCGTTTTTTTGGCCTTTACTGGTAGTCATCTTTTTGTTATTCGCGCTACTGTCACCGCCTAGTTCGCGGTAAGCGCCATCAACGTTATTATAGAGGTGCAACATGATGAACAATCATCCTGTCCCCTCTGTTTGCCCCGTATTTTGGCTACTGTGGTGCGGGTTATTGTCCGCCTGCGCCAATAATGTCAGGGAAGCTCCAGCCGATAAAGTGGCGTGCTGGGTGGAGCATAGCAAGATACCTGATAAACAAGGTTTTTCATGGTTCGCCCCCGCCTTACACGCCAGCCAATACCGTATTTTATTTTTTGGCTACGATACCCTAAATTACCGCCTCGTTGCACCGGAACCTTCCGCGCCCGAACCCAATCCGGGGTTCCGTTTGTTGATTGATGCCAATTATGGCGGCGCTATCCGGCATTATGATTTTGCCGAATTCTCCGGCCAATCCAGTCGCGCCTTAAGCCAACAGAAACATATCGCCGAACGTTGCCAAATTTTTAACAGCTTAATTTCCTCCTGCATTTATCGGGATGAGCTGAGCTTGAGCCTATCGAAAGCTGAGTTGGAACAGGCGCAAGTGGCGGGTTTGCATTTACTGTTGAGTTCCGAATCAAAGCCTTATGAACAGATAGACTTGCCGAGCAATTATATTCAAGGGTTTCTTAAGGCTATTGGTAGTGCTAAGGGGACGCTAGGACATTAATGGTCTCTCGCTTATTTAACATTAGGCATAAATATCCCGGATTATCGAACTTATCGCGATTTTTGCTTTCCAAGCTGTGGGTCAACCTAAAAACAGTTATCGTTTAGGGCTAACGGTTAGCCTGCGTATAAGGTAAACGGTTGGCGGCTTGTAGGCTGGGGAGTGCCCTTTTAAAATGCGGGTGGCCTTAGTCAGTGAAGCTATTTGGGCGTTGAATTCACGGATATATCATTATGAAAACCATTATCATAGCAATTGGTTTGGCTCTGTCATTAAACGGATGTGTCGTTGACCCGCCCCGTGTCCATCCGGTTGGGGTGGGGGTGAGAATCGCCCCTACGTACCCTCGCCCCGCGCCAGGCTATATCTGGAGGCAACATCCGCGTTACGGATGGGGCTGGCATCATCCAAGAATGGGTTGGCATGACCGCGATTGGGATTGATAGATTTCCGATGAGCCACTTAAACTGCACAGAAACGGTCATGCTATTGGCTTAAGTGGCTAGGTCTGTTATCGCCTGCTCAACGTGGTGGCGGAAAAAAAATGGGTCGATAAAAGCCCCAGCCTTGATAGCCATAATAGGAATTAAACGTGCCATAGCCACCATAAGCAGGGCTGTTGGCATAATAATCAGTTGGCCACAAGTGCATGGCGGTCACAGTTAACAATGGCAAATGTAGGATTTTCTTATCTACGGTACGCTCGATACTACCTACCAGCACACCGGCAACGGTGATTGGACTGTCTTTTTCATACACCGCCGGGTCTAAAAATTCCGGTGAGGTGATGACAAAGCGGCCTTGGTGGGGTTGGTCGGTCAGCGGCCGGCCTTGGCCGTTTAAAGGATAGGACAGTATTTGGATAAGGCTGCGGTTTTGCTCGTTAGCGACATCGACCACCACCCCACCCCAACGCACGGGCGCGTTTTTATAGTTGTCCATGTTTTGGCTGGCCTCAAAATAAGATAAATCATACGAAGGGGCCTGGGTGATCGCGGGCGGCAGTGTCGAGCAAGCCGTCAGCAGCAAAAAAAACATCAGTGCACAGTGTTTCATATCGCCCTCCTAAAGGGATATCAGCAGATTATTTACTATGGATAATGCAATGTTAATGGAGTTCACCGCACTGTCGGGTATTTTTGTGTGGCTTTGGCATGGCATTCTTACGCATATTGCCCTACTATGCAGGGTTTTAGGCATTCCGATAGTTATCCCGTGACCGAATTAGCTTCTTTTTTTAGCCACACAGGCGCGTTGGCGGCTGTCATCAAAGGCTACCAGCCGCGTGCCGCGCAATTGGAAATGGCACAGGCGATACAGGCAGCCATTGCCGACCATAAGCATTTGCTGGCCGAAGCCGGTACCGGTACGGGCAAAACCTTTGCTTATTTAGTACCCGCTTTGTTGTCAGGGCAAAAAGTGCTGGTGTCCACAGGCACTAAAAACCTGCAAGACCAATTGTTTAACAAAGACTTGCCGGTGCTGCGCAAAGCGATGCCAACCCCGTTTATGGCGGCGTTGCTTAAAGGGCGCAGCAATTATCTTTGCACCTATCGGCTAAAAAACGCCCTTACCTCCAATATGGGCTTTAGCAAAGAAGATGCAGCGGCGCTGGCAAAAATCAATGCCTGGGGCAAGCGTACCCAGACTGGTGATATTGCCGACATCGCCGATGTGCCGGAAACCAGCCCGGTGTGGTATTTGGCGACCTCCACCGTGGAAAATTGCTTAGGCCAAGACTGCCCCGATTATGCCGAATGTTTTCTGGTCAAAGCCCGCAAAAAAGCCCAAGAAGCTGAGGTGCTGGTGGTTAACCACCATCTATTGTGCGCCGATTGGTCAATCCGTGACAATGGTTTTGGCGAGTTGCTACCTAATGCCGAAGTGGTGATTATTGACGAGGCGCACCAATTGGCCGATGTCGCCTCCAATTTTTTGGGTATTAACATCGGAGCCAAGCAACTGAACGATTTGGCACAGGATACGCTGATCGAATATTTCCAAGATGCCACCGATATTCCCGCTTTACGCGCCGCCGCCGAAGACTTGGAGCATGAAATTAAAGACTTGCGCCTAGCGTTTGGGTTGGAGCTAAAACGTGGTGAATGGCAGGAATTGGAGCGCAACCCCAAAATCATGGCGGGTTTGCAAGCGGTCAAAGCGCAATTGCAACGCCTGGATGCACAATTGGAGCTGGCTTCGGTAAAGACCAAGGGGCTGGAAACCTGTTTTAAACGCGCCCATGAACTGCTGCAACAATTCCTGCTTATTTTGGAGGATAACAGCGGCAAATGGATACGCTGGTATGAGGTGCACCGTAAAACCTTCACCTTAAGCCGCACCCCTTTGGATATTGCCAGCGAATTCCGGTTGTTTATGCAGCATCATAAGGCCACGTGGATTTTTACCTCGGCAACCCTCAGTGTCGCCAATACCTTTGACCATTTTGCCACTCATTTGGGGCTGACCGAAGCGCGTAGCCAAAGCTGGGGCAGCCCGTTCGATTATCCCCAGCAATCGCTGTTTTATCATCCTAAAGGTTTGCCGCACCCCAATGCCCCCAACTTTATCCCGTTGATTGTCGAGTTTGTGTTGCCCGTTTTGCACGCCAGCAAAGGCCGGGCGTTTTTCCTGTTCACCAGCCACCGCGCCTTGCAACAGGCGGAAAGCCTGCTGAAAGGCCAGCTCGACTATCCCCTGTTGGTGCAAGGCAGCCGCCCCAAAGCGCAATTGCTGGAGCAATTTAAAAAAGCCGGCAATGCCGTGTTGTTAGGTACGGCGAGTTTTTGGGAAGGGGTCGATGTCCGTGGCGAAGCCTTATCGTGCGTGATTATCGACAAACTGCCGTTTGCCTCGCCCGGCGATCCGGTGTTAAAAGCGCGTTTGGACGCGATGACCCAACAAGGCAAAAACCCGTTTTTCGAGCATCAAATCCCCGCCGCCGTGATTGCCTTAAGGCAAGGCATAGGCCGTTTGATCCGCGATGAAAATGACCGAGGCGTGTTGATGGTCTGTGATCCGCGTCTTCTGAAACGCGCTTACGGGCAATTGTTTTTGGACAGTGTACCGCCTATGCGGCGTAGCCGTGACATTAAGGATGTGCAGGCGTTTTTTATGGAATGAGAGTTTTTCTTATCAGCATTAAGCATCAGTTAAGCCTTTTACGGTAAGCTGTCAACGTACCCATATATATTTACATCCTCACTACTACAGACTTGGCAATAAAATAAGAACGTGTTTTAAAAGCGCTCTTTAAGGGCAGTTTCCCTTTTGTTAACCCAATGTGCCTCATAAAATGAGATTTTTCTTAGAAAACATCCCAACAATCCCATAGTCAACTCCTCCCATTAACCGCCGCATTTGATCCTATAACCACCAAAGCGGGAAAATCTTAATGCCTTTCGTGCTTATGTCAGTTTTAAAACCAATCTTTCAATAAGGATCTAAACCATGATAAAACTACTCGCCGTAGAAACCGCAACCGATGCTTGCTCGGCGGCATTGTCCGTCAATGGCGTTATCCATGAGCGCTATGCCTTGGCCAGCAAGGAACACACGCAACTGATCTTGCCGATGGTGGATGAACTCATGAGAGAAGCGGGTTTGCAGCCCGCCGATTTGGATGGCTTGGCGTTTGGCCGTGGCCCCGGGTCTTTTACGGGCGTGCGCATCGCCACAGGCATTATGCAAGGGCTGGCCTTAGGGTTGGATTTGCAGGTTATGCCGGTATCGACTTTAGCCGCCATCGCCCAAGATTATTTTGACCAACATGACGTTAATGTCGCTTTTGTAGCGATGGACGCACGGATGGGGGAGATTTTTTGGGGCGTTTACCAGCGCGATGCCGACGGTTTTGCGCAACTTATTGGCGAAGAAGTGGTCACACCGCCTGAGCTGATAGAATTCCCCGACCTCTTTGGGGTTGGCCTTGGCACGGGTTGGGGCGTATATGCGCCCGTCTTACTGGGGCAATTGAGCGAACAAGTCAGTCATTACGAAACCACCCCGTTGCCTAGGGCGCGGGCGATAGCGGTCTTAGGCAAACGCGGCTTTGCAAAGCAACAGGCATTGCCCGTAGAACGCGCCATGCCCGTTTATTTGCGCGATAAAGTCGCCAAAAAAGAATCGGAGCGTTTAAGTTATGCAAGCAAAAATAGTAAAAGCCAATGAAGATGACGAGTATTATTTTGACGAAGGCTGTTTTATTTTGGAGTTGTCCAACACCGCCGATGATGCCGATGTCTCGATAGCCAGGGCGCGGGTCAGGCCGGGAGTCACCACCAAACTGCACCGCCTGCAAGGTGTAGCGGAACGCTATGTGATGCTGGCAGGGGCGGCGCGGGTCGAAATTGGCGGTTTGGCCGCGCAAGTCCTGAAAGCGGGGGATGTGGTCATTATTCCGCCGCTGTGTCCGCAACAGATCACCAATATCGGTGATGATGACTTGGTGTTCTTAGCGATTTGTTCACCGCGTTTTCGGCATGAGGTATATGAAGCGATGGCATGAAATCCTGTTGGAGCACACCGCTAGGCGGTGTGCTCCAATAGGTATTCGAGTGTGGTAATCTTTAAGACGGTTTTAGCGCACCGAAACATACCCCCCAGGTACGCCGCTTTTTGACAACACCAACTGCCACAACTGGTTGTCACGCGCCCGGAACGCCCCTGCACAGGAGAGCAGGTAGTATTTCCACATCAGAAAGAAACGGTGGTCGTAATTCTCAATAATCATCTGCCAGTTATTGGCAAAATTACTGAACAACGCCATTAGGGTCTTGTCATAATTGATGCCGAAATTATG
>JACXTQ010000046.1 GCA_016919605.1 Methylovulum sp. | reverse complement strand
TGCGACCTGCCTTGTGGCAGCACCATAGGTCCAATTACGTCAGCTAAGTTAGGCATACCTTGCGTTGATGTCGGCAACCCCATGTGGGCCATGCACAGTCTCCGCGAAAGCGCAGGGGTACTGGATCACAATTATATGATTTTGGTCTTGAAAAAGTTTTTTTGCGGTTAGAAATGTCTATACTGTGATTAAATCCCTTCCACAACATTTTGGGCCGGTCTTTGCTCTTATTTTTGTCTTATCTGCACCCGCTGCCGGGTACGCTAATGAATATCATAAAATGGCCATCCATTTTATTGGCCTGTAGTGGCCTGCTGTTTTCGCCACAGCTATTTGCCGATGACATCGAATATAAAGTTAAGGCAGGGTATCTTTATAACTTCACCAAGTTCATCACATGGCCCAAAGACCCGTCCGCCACTTTCAACCTGTGTATTTTAGGCAATGATCCCTTTGGCGCATTGATCACGCCTATTGAGCAGCGCACGGCTTTTGACAAACCCATTAAGCTTTACAGGCTGGAAACCCCTGCCGCTCTAGTGGACTTAAGCAAATCGACCTTATGCCATATCCTTTTTGTCAGTTCATCGCTGGATCGCATCCCGGTACAGGATGCCAAAAATATCCTGATTGTCGGTGAAAGCGAGAATTTTGCGCGTAAAGGCGGCATGATTGGCTTTATCACTGAAGATGGCCGGATCAAATTGCAAATCAACTGGCAACTGTTCAAACGTAGTGACTTGAAAATTAGTGCAAAACTATTGGAAGTTGCCGATGTCATCGAAGGTGACAGCCGTGATTGATAGTATCCGCAACCTGTCCATCCATAGCAAGCTGTTATTGACAGTAGTATTTCCCAGTTTGATTTCCTTATTGTTGGCTGGAGTATTTTTGCTGGTGCTGGAGACGGTTGAGTTTAAAAAAGTCGCCCAAAACGATCTGACCACGCTAGCGACCGTAATCGGCAACCGCAGTACCGCCGCCCTCATCTTCGGCGACCCTGGCTTGGCGGAAGAAAACTTGGCAGCATTTAATTTTCAACCTGCGGTACAGGCCGCCTGTGTGTACGGCAAACAGGGGCAATTGTTTGCGGATTTTGTCAGACCCACACATGCAACCCCTGCTTGGCTTTGCCCGCCTTCCGTGCAAGGGCAATCCAGCCACTTTGAAAACAGCTTGCTTTGGGTGAACGTGACAATTACCGACAAGGATGGCCTTCAAGGCACCATCCTTGTCCATGCGGATTTTGCCAAAGCTTACTGGCGCAAGATAGAATTCACCCTTGTGGTTTTTATGGTCTTGGTATGTGGCTCGGTACTGGCTTTCTTGCTGACCGCACCGTTTATCAAGCTAATCGCCTTACCCATTAAAAAACTGGTGGCAACCGTTAAAACCATCAGTGACACCAAAAATTATTCCTTACGCGCAGAAAAACATTATCAGGATGAATTGGGTGTCTTGGTTGATGCCTTCAATGAACTGATCAATAAGGTGGAGACGCAAAACCAAGCATTAACCCGTGCTAAAGACCGCTATCTGACCTTGTATGATGACAACCCGACCATGATCTTCAACTTGAACGAAATGGGAAGGATTATGTCGGCCAACTTGACCGGCGCCCATTACCTAGGCTTGAGTGTCAACGAATTGGAAGATTGTTCTATCCTGGATTTTGTCCATCCCACCGATTTGTCATTGATGCAAGCGTTACTCAAACAATGCCTTGCCACGCCATCAATAGTCCATAAACAAGAGCTTAGGCAAGTATGCCAGAACGGGCGTATTATCTGGGTAAGGGTGACGGCGAGGTTGCTGACCTACGACAGGCAACAAAACAGCCTGTTGCTCGTTTGCGAAGATGTCACTGAAGCTTACAACCTCAGCCAACAGATCGCTTACCAAGCCAGCCATGATGCGCTGACCGGGCTGGCCAACCGCAGTGAATTCGATAAAGTCGTCAAGGAGGCGATTACCTTAGCCCATTCCGACAAATCGGAACATGCCTTGTGTTATCTGGATCTTGACCAATTCAAAATCGTCAACGATACCTGTGGGCACATGGCGGGCGATGAACTGCTTCGGCAATTAAGTGATGTCCTGAAAAAACAGTTGCGCCGCAATGATTTTATCGCCCGTTTAGGCGGCGATGAATTTGGTCTGCTCATGTACCACTGCACCGTTGATGAAGCTGTTGTCGCTAGCGAAAAAATCCGCGATGTGATCCGTGATTTCCATTTTGCTTGGGAAGACAGGCGGTTTTCAGTCGGGGTCAGCATCGGTATCGCCGCGATCAGCCAGACCAGCGGCAATGCCGTCAACCTGCTGAAAGAAGCCGATGCCGCCTGTTACGCAGCCAAAGACAAAGGCCGTAACCGTGTGCATGTGTACCGCCCGGATGACAAGGAGTTGGCGATGCGCCACGGCGAAATGCAGTGGGTGCAACGTATTGAACAGGGTTTGGAACAGGATTTGTTTTGCCTTTATGGGCAACCCATCGCCTCAATTTCCCATATTGATGAAAAATTGCATTTTGAAACTTTGCTCAGATACCGCGATGCCCAAGGCTCGATTATCCCGCCGGGAGCATTTTTGCCCGCCGCCGAACGTTATAATTTGGCCCCGCTGATGGACAGATGGGTCATCCGCCATTTGTTTGCATGGATAGCCACCACCCCGAACTTCCTTGACCAACTGGAATTGTGTTCGGTGAATTTATCGGGTTTGTCGCTTTCCGATGAGACCCTATTCGGCTTTATCCTTGAACAGTTCAAAATTTGGGGGGTTCCAACCCATAAAATCTGTTTTGAAATCACCGAAACCGCCGCCATTGCCAACCTGACCAGCGCTACTAAATTCATCCAACAATTGCGGGATGAAGGCTGTTTATTTTCTTTGGATGATTTTGGCAGTGGCTTATCATCTTTCGCTTACTTAAAAAATCTGCCTGTTGATTTTTTAAAAATTGACGGTTTATTTGTTAAAGACATCCTTGATGATAAGATTGATTTGGCTATGGTCAAAGCAATTAATGAAGTCGGGCAAATGATGGGCAAGAAAACCGTGGCCGAATTTGTTGAAAACGAACAAATATTTAATTTGCTTAAAGAATTAGGTGTGGATTATGCCCAAGGTTACGGTATCGGCAAACCCGTGCCTTTGAGTGAGTTAACATTGATAAACCCATTCCCCAGTAACCGCTAATGAACATCAAGACCGTAACCTCCGTCAGTTTTCTGCTGTTTACCTTTTACGCCAATCCGAGCGAGTCGCTGGCTAAAACAGAGGTCGATGACTATTTTGCGTTGTCACCCTCAGAATTGGCAAAAATCCCGGTAACGATTGCGACCGGCACCCCAAAACCAAATTTTCAATCGGCGGCGGTCACTAGCGTCATTACTGCCGATCAGATTAAAGCCATGGGCGCGACCGAATTACATGAGGTGCTGGAAACTGTACCGGGCGTCCATGCCAGCCTGCAACCGGGTAGCTATGATTACAATTACAGTATACGCGGCATCAGCAATAGCACCAATTCAGAAGTCTTGATTATGTTAAACGGCACCCGCATTACGACTCCGTTTGGCGGTACCCTGATGACCACTACCGAACTACCATTAGAAGCGATTGCGCGAGTGGAAGTCATTAGAGGCCCAGGTTCCGCTTTGTATGGTGCGGATGCGTTTGCGGGGGTCATCAATATTATCACCAAAAAAGCTAATGATATTGACGGCACAAAAATGGGGGTGCGGGCCGGCAATTGGGACACCCAAAGCACTTGGGGGCAACATGGCGGCGAATGGGCAGGCTGGAAAGTCGCCACTAGCTTGCAATACCAACATACCCAGGGTGATAATGGCCGCATCCTTAAGCAAGACGTGCAAACGACACTGGACAATACTTTTGGCACCCATGCTTCCCATGCGCCAGGGTCTTTAAATACACGCTATGAAACCTTGAGTGGACATCTCAATTTACAACGCAAACACTGGGATGTCGGCTTTTGGGGCTTCAATTCCATCGATTCTGGAGTGCGGGCCGGCAATACCGGCGCCCTAGACCCTAACGGTGTTGCTAATGGCCAACAATATTTGAGTGATGTGCGTTTTTCCACCGAAGATTGGCTGGATAATTGGGAACTGATTGCTCATGCCAGTTACTTACATACTGACTTTCTTGCCCAACTTCAAGTCTTTCCAAAGGGGGCGACATTACCGATAGGCACCGATGGCAATTTCAACACGGTAAATTTTTTACCCATCAATTTTCCTGATGGCGTTAATGCCAATATAGGGCGCACAGAAAACATTCCATCCATGGAAATGACTTCCATTTATAGAGGCGTACAGCAACATATCGTGCGTTTAAACGCAGGGTTCCGCTATGAAGAATTATCAACAACAGAAAGTAAAAATATAGGCACGGGAGTGATCACCGACAATACCCAACAGGTGGTAAGCGGAACTTTAACAAACTTAACAGGTACACCCTTTGTCTATCTGGCTGATACCAACCGCTCAATTGGCTCGTTGGTTACTCAAGACGAATGGCAAATTGCCCATAACTGGCAACTGACTTCGGGGGTACGTTACGACAATTATTCTGATTTTGGTGGCACCATTAATCCACGCGTGGCTTTAGTTTGGGATATAAGCGAACAATTGACCAGCAAACTGTTATATGGGAGGGCGTTCCGCGCTCCCAATTTTTCGGAGTTGGGCACTCAAAACAACCCGTTCGTGCTAGGCAATAAAAATTTGAAACCCGAAACCATCAATACTACCGAATTATCTTTTGATTATCGGCCTTGGTCTGCGTTACGGACAACCTTAAATTTATATTATTATGAAATCAATAACCTGATATTGGCTGTAGCAAAAACGGATGGTTCAACACCGCAATACCAAAATATCGGCAACCAAAACGGCTACGGTTCCGAATTTGAATGGGACTGGCAATTAAGCCAAAAATGGCAAATCAAAGGCAATTATGCTTGGCAACACGCCGTTAACGAGGCTACCAACTTGCGAGTCACCGGTGTTCCTGAGCACCATGCTTATGTCGCGTTGGGCTGGCGCTTTTATCCTCAATGGCACTTACAACCCCAACTTAACTGGATAGGGGGAAGAACCCGAACGTCAGACGATTTACGCCCATTGGATGACTATGAAACGGTAGATCTTACCTTGCGAGGTAGAAAACTGCTTAAACACCTTAACCTTTCCGCATCGTTACGGAATGCCTTTAATGAATATCGGCTTGAACCCGCTACATCTTCGTTACCGCAAAATTTACCTTTGGCAGGTCGAAGCTTTTATTTTGAAGCGTCTGTCGAATTTTAAAGTCGCCTTAAACGCAGAGCATAATCCACCATTAATACTGATAAAGCTGTTTTAGCCACCCAAACGCCCTCTATCTGTCAATAACGCCCATAGTTGCCTATCTTTCTTGGCCACACCGTCCAGCAAATCGGACACCTTTATAATACCGGGCCAACGTAAACCATGATAATCCGCCAACGGCCCTATCTTAGTAAAATGGATACCCGCCGATGACAAAAAACGAAACCAAGCCGGTTCCAAAGTACCATAAAAATGGCTAACATCATTTTCATAACAGCCTTTTATTAAACAGGCAATCAAGCCAAAACTAAGATAAGGAAATGTCTTCCGCTCCTCTAGGGAGAAAAATGCTTGATTACCATAATGATCTGGAACTGTAGACTTTAAGCCATCTGGATTATTCTTTCTCTTTTTAAATGCCTTGGATATGCAAAACCTAGAGGCTTCTGCCAAATTAGCTCGGTTAATGTGTTTCATCACGGTGATATTATCAATTTCACAATTCGCTTCGAGAGGAAAGAGCTTATCTGGGGATGCCAAGTCAGGTAAAATCAAACGGGTTGTCGCAATATACTCGCCCGTTCCTCGATGAAGGATTAAGAAATGGATAGAATGCCTATCATACTCATCGTATTCTCTTTTATCAGGATAATCATCCGGCTTGTAACCGGCGATTTCTATACAATAAACCTGATAACGTAGTTTATAAACTTCATCTTTAAGCTCTTTTGAAACCGCAGGAACCATCTCAAAATATTGGTTAAATGCATCTATCATACTAAATAGGCAATAAATTATAATTTATGATTGTGTAAAATGGTTATCTTAAGATGATACCCATCGATAAACAGCCCATGAATCAACAGGTTTACGGAACTTTCGCATCGATGCCCTTTTAAAAGGGATGTCACAACGACTATAGAGCGTCAATATTAAGGAGGAGATAACAGGGCTAGGAGACGGTACGACAATCAAACGCTGTACATTATTGATAGCCAGGGATGCTTACCCATTCGTTTTTAATATGAAAATCAGCAATGGCTGTTTTATCTGACCAGATAAAGGCAACTTAGAGGGATGCCGGGTTAATTTTGGCAAGACCCCCTTCATAGAATGTCGCTTAAATGGCAAACGCGAAGGGTTAGTGTACCACCGTTCGCGTTACCTATCGATAAAATGACCGCCGACTATGCGCCTATTTTTTGGGTTTTAACCAGTTTTTTTAGGTATAGCAGAAAATCATCTTTTAATTCCTTATGCAATAAACCATGCTCTACGGTGGCGATTAAAAATCCCAGTTTAGAGCCACAATCATAGCGTTTGCCCTCAAATTCATAAGCCAATACTTGCTCATCATTCATCAGCGCGGCAATGGCATCGGTCAATTGGATTTCGCCACCGGCACCCCGGCCTGTCGTCTTGATTTTATCGAAAATAGCCGGAGTCAGGATATAACGGCCCACCACCGCCAGATTGGATGGGGCATCTTCGGGCTTAGGCTTTTCGACAATCGTTTCCACCACCCCACAAGCACCGACAAACTCGGCCGTTTTGACAATCCCATAACTGCCGGTATCCGCAGGATTGATACGCTCAACCCCCAATACCGAACTATGCGTTTCCTGATAGACCTTAACCATTTGCGCGATACAGCCACGGTCAGCATCTTCGATCAAATCGTCCGCCAAAATGACCGCAAACGGCTCGTCACCCACCACCGGACGGGCGCAATAGACCGCATGGCCCAAACCTAAAGCTTCCGCTTGG
>JACXTQ010000337.1 GCA_016919605.1 Methylovulum sp. | reverse complement strand
TTCCAACCATTCTGGGGTCATCATTCGCTCCGCTACCGCAGGTTACTTTGTATGGATATGGGACAATGAACTGCCGTAATAGTTTATTATGTCGCTTTGTTGGCTTCTGGCTCTATATTTTATTCTATCTCTGGATAGACGCTTGGAAAATAGTTAATTCGCTTATTTTTATCGGGGCTAGCTTTATTGCGGAGTTCTTCGTAAATACCGCCAGTGAATGGGCTGTATTTATGGTTAAAATGAACGTAAATATGAGATTTATCAAAGCCTTGATCTACATGTTTATCTCCATGTTCATCAATGGCTAATATATCATCATATGGAACTAACCCTATCATTCGTAATTCAGACTGATTGTCATAAGGGATGTTGTTATTAAACCCAATGCTCTGCTTTATTTTCCGATTCCGAAACTTCGCCTTTTGTCAAAATGTCATTTCTAACACCAAGCCTATAATTGCTTATGTTTTCATCATAATCCCAATTGCCTTCGTTGTCGCTGTAGGCAAAATGAGAGCTGATTACAAATTTTAGGCCAGCGTGGTAATATCCGATAAAGTGATATGTTAACGGCTTATTAGAACTATCTATTTTGTCGCCGTAAGGATATTCATTTGCCTCTGGATCCCTCAGTAACATTGGGCATCCGGTATCTGGAACTTCAATAGCTCTATAGTCAGGGCAACTCCTTAGGTATTTGTCTAGGTGGTTAATAGCCTGTCTTTTTGTTGCCAGCATTGACTGTAATTGGGTCTTGATTGAACGCTTTCTGATTTGTATAGAAATGTCGAAATATGCAAATAGCAGATGGTCATATTTGGGTTGAAACAACATGTCTTCTAATTCAGCTTTGCCAAAGATATGAAATTCACGAATATTATTTTCTATGCACCATTTTCTGTATCTATCTCTGGTTTTTTTAGAGAAATCACAAGCTGCAACAAAAATTAAGCCATACAACTCTGAAACATTACTCTTATTGAGATCATTTAGGTAAGTTTCTAACCTCTTTGGGGGAATTGATTTTTCTCTTTTACATTGAATCAACCAGAGCCTATCTTCTATCTCTTCGCCATCAGTTAACACATTGCCGATATTAGAAATTTCCCTGCCTCTAACATCAAAGCCATCGTCTGACCCTTGCCGTCCAGTTGCCTCTAATGATCGCCATTCTTTGTAATCATAAAAAAGCTGACGTATAAGGTCTTCAAATCTATGAGGTTCTAAGTCTTCAAAATGCAGCGGGTTTATGGTTTTAGTTACGATTGCCATTTTTTAAAATAAGTTAGCATTAGTACGTAAGATATATGTATGTAATTTTTTATGGCTATCCTGAGTGAATTAGTGTCCACTATAGAATAGTAGGTGGTCAAAATAATAACGCCACCGATAATTTGTGTATCTATTTTCATGTTGCCCTAACTCAACGGCAACATCTTCCCCTCGTTCAATATCCCCTTAGGGTCAAATTGCCGCTTGATCGCCCGCATCAGCTCCAGCGAATTGGCATCCAGTTCCCTATCGACAAAGTCACGTTTTTCCAAACCCACGCCATGTTCGCCGGACAGGGTGCCGTTCAGTTTTAGCACCAGCGAAAACACTTCATCCAAGCAACGGTGCGCCCGTGCGCTTTGTTCGGGGTCATCGGGGTTGAGCAATAGGTTGACGTGGATGTTGCCGTTACCCGCGTGGCCGAAGTTGATGATGGGCAGTTGGTATTGGCTGGACAGTTGGTCTAATCCGGCTATCAGTGCGGGTATTTCCGTGACCGGAACCACGACATCTTCGTTGATTTTTTTCGGGGCGACTTTGCGCAGGGCAGGGGAGAGGGCTTTGCGGGTTTGCCACAGGGCTTGCACTTTTTCACGGGTTTGCGCGACACGGATGTCCAATAAGCCCTCATTTTTGGCGCTGTCGGCGACTTTTTGCGCGGCGCTGTCCAAGCCTTCGCGTTGCCCATCGACTTCTATCATTAAAATCGCCCCGGCGTTTTCGGGCAGGTCGCAGGTGGAGTATTGGCGGATCATGTTGATGGCGTTGCCATCGATAAACTCCAAGGCGCAAGGCACGACGGGTTGGGCCATGATGGCGGCGACGGCTTTAGCGGCGGCGAACACGTCCTGATAAACGGCGCGTAGGGTTTTTGTGGCTTCGGGTAGTGGGGTGAGTTTTAAAGTGGCTTCGGTGATGATGGCTAAAGTGCCTTCCGAGCCGATAATTAGGCGGGTCAGGTCATAGCCGACCACGCCTTTGCTGGTGAATACGCCGACTCGCAAGTCTTTGCCCGCGCCGGTGACTGCGCGTAGGCCTAAGGTGTTTTCCCTGGGCGTGCCGTATTTGACGGCTCTAGGGCCTGCGGAATTGTAGGCGAGGTTGCCGCCGACACTGCAAAAGGCCGCGCTGGTCGGGTCAGGGGGCCAGAAAAAGCCTTTGGCTTTGGCAATGTCCTGCACTTGTTGGTTGGTGATACCCGGTTGTACCCTGATGTAGCGGTTATCGGGCGAAAATTCCAGCACTTTATCCATGCGTTCCAGCGACATGACCAGCCCGCCTTTGAGCGGCACGGTTGCGCCGGTGGTGCCGGTGCCGCGCCCGCGCGTGGTCAGTGGGATGGTAAATGCGTTACAGGCGGCTACGGTGCTGACGACTTGCTCATGGCTGGTCGGGAACACCACGGCTTGCGGCAGGACATGGCGGCGGCTATTGTCATAGCCGTAAGTCCAGCAGTCTTCGGGGGCGGTCAGCAGGTCGGCGGCGGCAAAAATGTCCGCCAACGCGGACAAAAAGCCAGCGGGTAAGAGTGGCAGCTCAGTCAAGGTATGCAAAGACGGTGATGATTTGTTTGACATTAGGTTGGTATCTGACCAAATTGATGACGACAGTCCCTTCGTTGCGGTGGACTTTACCCATCAGGTAAACCACGCCGTGTTCAACATAGACTTTGACCATAGCGGGGCTAAAGCCTTGGAGGGTGCGGATTTTGTTTAGGGCGGCGCGGATATCGACGGCCAATTGTGCGTCACTGGCGCGCGAATCCATGCCGCTGGGCGCGGCAATGGCGATTTTGTTATGCACCAGTTTGACATCGTCCACCAAGCGGACGATGTTGATGACTTTGCTCCTTAGGGCTTCAGTGGGGGCTTCGCCCGTCACCAGTGCCGCGCCGTCAAAGGCGTGGACGTTGATATGGGTTTGCGCCGCCAATGCTTTGTCGCCGTTGAGTTCATCGTAACTGTCGGCTTCAATGGCGCGGTCGCTGATGATTTGTTCACGGTTACGGCGACCTTGGGCAAGTTCGGCGGCCAGTTCTGTTTCGTTAATGGGGGTGGTGGTGCAGCCATTTAGGGCGAGCAATCCGATCAGTGATACGAGGTATTTTTTCATGGTGGCACCTTAACCAAAAAGTTGATGGTCAATTAAATCACAAAGGCAATGGGTGATTAGGATATGGGTTTCTTGGATATGGGCGCGGGAGTTGGAGGGTACGCGGATTTCTATGTCAACCTCATGCAGCAAGGGCGAAATCATGCCGCCGCTACCGCCCGTTAAGGCCAGTACTGAGATGTCCTTATCATGCGCCACGGCAATGGCTTTGCCTACGTTGGCGGCGTTGTTGCTGTCGCAGTAAGCCACCAGAATATCACCGCTTTGCCCTAAGGCGCGGAGTTGTTTGGCAAAAATCTCGTCAAAATGATGGTCATTGGCAATGCCCGTTAAAGTTATGGCATCACAGCTTAAGGCGATCACCGGCAACGAGGGGCGGTCACGCTCATACTGGTTGAGCAAGGCCGAGGAGAGCAATTGCGCACTGGCGGCGGAGCGGCCATTACCACAGGTGAAGATTTTTTTATCATTTAATAGGCTGGAGACCAGCCGTTGCGAGGCGTATTCAATCAGCTCGCATAAATTGCCCATCGTTTCTTCTTGGGCTTGGATGCTATCTGAAAAGTGGTTAATGATTCTATCTTGTAAGCTCATGAAATTACGGTGGTTAAAAAGCGTTTTTTATCCAGTCCAACTGCCCGTCACCGGATAAGGCGACCACATCAAAACGTAGCGGGCCATTGTGGTGGTGGGCGGCCAGATAGACATGCGTTGCGGCTATTATACGCGATTGCTTGGCGGCTGTGACGCTCTCTAAGGCACTGCCATAACGCGAATTTTTGCGGAACCTGACTTCAACAATCACCAGCGTCTGTTTATCGGCCATGATTAAATCCAATTCACCGTGTGGGCAGCGAAAATTGCGGCACAACAGTTTCAAGCCTTGTTTTTGCAAATAATCAAGTGCCTGTTGTTCGGCCTGCTCGCCCCGCAGCAAATGCGGGGCTTTGGCTTTACGGGCAAAAAATAGCATAGTGTCGCTTCATGGGTAACGAATAATAATATATTTATCAAATGATTGTATGGGGTGCTTGCCCCGTCCAAACGGCTTGAGGCATTAGTGCCAATGGTGCCAGCCACGATAGCCCCAAGGGCCGGGTCTATAACCACGCCGGATGATAATCGGCGGTGGTCCGACAACATAAGGTCGCCGTACTACTACCGCAGGGCGTGGGGCGGCATACACCGGATAGGGATTGGTAGGATAGACCGCGCATCCGGCCAGCATACCTGACATTAACACCAATAAAGTTATTTTTTTGATTGATAAGCTCATGATGAACTCCTATAAATATAGTACCAATTTTGCCTTATCATAGGCTTG
>JACXTQ010000336.1 GCA_016919605.1 Methylovulum sp. | reverse complement strand
TCAGCTCCATCGCCAGCTTAGATTTTCGTATGGACGAATGGGGTGTGGACGGTGCAATCAGCGGCTCCCAAAAAGGCTTTATGCTGCCCGCAGGCGGTGCGTTCTTGGCTTTCAGCCAAAAAGCCTTAAAAGCCGTGGAAACCTCCACCTACCCACGTTGCTTTTTGGACTTAAAAGACCAAATGACCAACAACGCCGCAGGTTACACCCCTTACACGCCTAACCTGCCTATCCTGTACGGTTTGCGCAAAGCCTTGGACTTGTTGCTGGAAGAAGGCATGGAGAACGTCTACGCCCGCCATCACCGTTTAGCAGAAGGCACCCGCAAAGCCGTTGCCGCATGGGGCCTGACCCAATGCGCCCAGCCTGGCTTCGCCTCCGACACAGTTACGGCGGTGGTTGTCCCTGAAGATAAAGACGCACGTTTGGTCATCAGCACCGCGTTCAGCAAATACAACATCTCCCTAGGTGCGGGCCTGTCCGAATTAGCAGGCAAAGTCTTCCGTATCGGCCACGTTGGCGACATGAACGACGTGTCCATGCTCGGTGCCATTGCCGGGGTCGAAATGGCTCTGTTAGATAGCGGCATCGCCATCCAACCCGGCAGCGGTGTTGCGGCGGCACTGGAGTATTACCGCGCCACAGCGAAATAGCTTAGAGACACGCGGGATGGTTTTTGTTAGCCTAACGGACTAACGAAGCTAAGCCACATTAGCGTTAGATATTGAACAGACAAGTGCATCAACTGTCAGTAAGATACTGATGCACTTGTTTTCGGGCAATACCAATAAAATTTTTACATAACGGAATTTTTTATGGACACCCTATACCTAGCCGACCACCCTACCCCAAAATCTTACGACTATTCAAAATTATTAGCGGATATAAAAAGCGTTCCAAGCACCTTATCCGATGATAAAAAATTATCCAAAACCATTGGACTCGCCTTTATGGCTTGCCGGATGCACCAAGCCTTGGAACTTTTGATGCGCTTGGAAACACCCGCCAATCATCCCTTTTTTCAGGACATCATCAACAGCGCCGAGATTTTCACAGCCGCCGGACTAAGCGATGATGAAGCCGAACAATTGCAGTTACTGGCATTCGGCCTTTTGAAAAAAGCCAATCTAACCGTTTCCTATTGTGAATTGAGCGTTTTAAATACTTACGTCCATTATGAAATTTTTGTCGATTTACCCATCAGCCAAATACCCGAACTAGATTTTGAGCTGGCGCGTGCTTTTGCGGCAAACGTGGAGAATATGCGCGATGACGTGATTATTTTTGAATACCGCTCAATGGCAGCGCGGCCATAATGAGCGTCAACGCCGAAAACTTCCTGCAAGTTGCCGAACACAGCCTTATCCATGCCAACCACGAAATGGATTATCGCAATAGCATAAGCAGGGCTTATTACGCGACTTTTCATGCCGTTACGCCTATAAGCCTTAAATTACCACCCGTGGCAAACGGTAACTCCAATAATAGCCATGAATTAATCATTTCAACGCTGACCAATTGCCGCCCCTCCCATACCCGCGCACTTGAACTAAAGTCCATTGGTTATCAAATCCAAAGACTCAAAGCCCAACGGGTAAAAGCCGATTACCGGATTGATGAAGCCATTTCCAAAGATGATGCCGAGGAGCAATTGCGCAAAGCAAAACTCTTGCTCGAAAAAATCGCCGAACTGAAAACCGCACTGCAACTACCTTAACGCCATTGTGTTTTGTATACTTCACCACATCAACCGCAAGAGCTTATGCCCATGAACAAACCCAAAATCATCGTCACCCGCCGCTGGCCCGCTGAAGTCGAAAACCAGCTTAAAGCCCTGTACGATGTGCAGCTAAACGACTCTGACACGCCCATGAGCGCGGAGCAGTTAAAACTCGCCATGCAGACCGCCGATGCCCTGTTGCCGACCGTAACCGACCCGATTACGGCGGACGTTATCGGCGTGGACAATCGGCGGGTGCGGATCATCGGCAATTTTGGCGTGGGCTATAACAACATCGACATCCACGCCGCCAAAGCGCACGGCGTGGTTGTCACCAACACCCCGCATGTGCTAACCGATTGCACCGCCGATATTGCCATGCTGTTGCTGTTGATGTCCGCCCGCCGTGCCGCCGAAGGCGAACGGCTGATACTTAACCGCCAATGGACGGGCTGGGGGCCTACGCAACTGGTCGGGCAAAAAGTGACCGGCAAAACCTTAGGCCTGATTGGCTTTGGCCGTATCGCCCAAGCGATGGCCCGCAAAGCCCATCACGGCTTTGGTATGAAAATCCTATTTTATGTGCCATCCACGCCCGATGCGGCGATTGTTGAGGAATTGCAGGCGGTACGTTGCGCCAGCGTTGAAGAACTGCTGGGCGAAGCCCATTTTGTCTCTTTGCATTGCCCAGGCGGAGCCGCCACCAAACATTTGCTTAACGAGCAACGCCTAAAACTGATGGGCCCGTCCGCCCACCTCATCAACACCGCACGCGGTGATGT
>JACXTQ010000335.1 GCA_016919605.1 Methylovulum sp. | reverse complement strand
GCAGCAAAGCTAGTTTGGCCAATATCTTGGCGCAAATCGGAGGCAATGCCGCCGAACTGGCGATAGGCAGATCCTTGGGGTTTGCCAGTGTCGCGCTGTTTAGCAAGGCGCAAACCATTATTGAAATGTTCTCGCAACAGTTTCTCGTTTCCATCAGCAAAGTTTATTTTCCGGCGATTGCCCAACAATATCGGGAAGAGCAGCCGCTAAATCTTATCTTTGCCGATTCCACTCTATATATCACTGCTTTTGCCTTCCCGTTTTATGGTTTTATCGCCTTGTATTCGGAAGAAATTATATTAATCCTGTTCGGCAAACAATGGCTGGTTTCGGCAGGGTTGATAAAAATCCTCGCTTTGGGCGGTTGCCTGCACGCCATCGGCTTTTTTGCCCCTTACACCCTGAATGCCATTGGCAAACCTGGCATCCTGTTAAAATCGCAACTGGTTATCCAGCTTTTTCGGGTCGCCATCACCATTCCGGCGGCTTTTATGTCTTTAAGTATGGTGGCGTGGGCGCAATCGGCCACTTTGGGCATGGGGCTGTTGATCTACTTGCCTGTATTAAGCCACTTGATAAAGCTAAAAGTCTGGCGGCTGTTAGGGCGATTGTTGCTCGCCAACGTCTTGATGACTATTCTGGCCTTGCTTATCCCGTTCGCTATCAAACATTATCTGAACGTGCAAGGCCTACATGCCATTGCATTGTTGTCATTGGCGGCGGTAATGTTTGCGCTGTCTTGGTTGGGGGCTTTGTTCATTACCCGCAACCCTTTGTCCTATCAAGTGCTGAAAATGTTGGGTAAGGGGACGGCATAAACAAAAAGGCTAAAAACAATGGCAAATTGCTAGCCGCCTTTTAATTCCAACGGGCAAGCACCTTTTAAAAATAGAAGTTGCTTGCCTGGCTGGCTTTCCTAGGGTTGATTAGTAGTTGTGGTGCGTCCGCACCATAAGTCGGCGGCATTGGCGGTATAGATTTTCGCGGGCTTAGGTGTTTGCATGGCTTGGATTTTGTCGGCCAAACTGGCGGGCATGATAGCCTTGGCGGCCAAGATAAGATCCAGTATGTAATGGCTATTGCCAATGCTGGCGGGCGTAACGGTGTCTATTTCTTGCCAACACGCAGGCGCTTTGTCTATTTTCACGTCATGGCTGCCCCAGCCTAAATTTTGCCGATCAATAACCGTAAAAACCGGTAGGGTGTCGGTGGTGGACTGTGCGGGCGGCATTTCCGCAAACTCATGGATGGTGCTGTCGCTACAGCGTACGCCGTTAAAGACTTTGTAAAAGCAAGCGATCCGGCCATTGTTGAGCGAGCCATAGATGGTTTGTCCGGGATGCTTGTCGGCAAACGCTAACAACCCACGGCTATTGGCGGTGAACAACTGGTAGTCCTGTTGTTCTAAGGCTGATAAAGCGAAGCCTCCCGATACGGTGGCCATGCACAATAGGTACGCTATTTTAGTGGGCATCCTAGAGACGGCGGCTCCGGCAAGCAGGGCGATGGGTGCCAAAAACAACGTGATGTAATTGGATTGTTTCATGGCAAAGCGTAGCGGCGACAATGAAACCGGAAAGAACGACAGCACCAGCAACAGTGACAGCAACCAAAACACCGTGTATTTCAGGGCATCATTGTCCTTGTCGAAAATGTGTTTCCTGAACAGCACCGCGACCAGTAAGGCAAACAAAGGCGCTAACCACGTGTGTTTGATGTCAAAAAATAGGTACTTAAAATAATATAGCGGGGTGTCTTCGCCTTGGTGAGAACCGATAAAACTATGTTTGATTTGGCCTAGGACAACTTTAAACGCATGTAAAGGGTCTCCGGCAATCGCTTGCATAAGGGCAAAATGTGCTAACAGCATCACCAGCCCGCCTAAAACCAGATACAGCCAATCGGATTTTAGCTTGCGGATAAATAGCGGATAGAGCAGGAAGGCGAAAAAAGCTAAGGCCAGCAACTCTTTTACCCAAAATACGCAGCCTAACAGTATCCCTGCCCAAAAATACAGGCTTTTGTCCGCTTTGCGCTCCGCTTGGTAAAACACGATAAAACTGAGCGTCAGGAACAAGGAGACGACCGGATCGGCATGTAAGCGCGTCGATACGGCGACATGCAACGGCGTGAAGGCCAGGAACAAGGCCGAAAACACGGCGCTCTTGCGCCCCATATACGTCCATGCGAAGACAAAAACCGCCGCCACTTCTGCCAGCGAACACAATAACGGCCACAAGTTGGCAGTAAACAAGTTTAGGCCGAACAAGTAAATGATAAAACCTGACGGGATGTTATAACCGTACCGTAACGCGCCATTGTAATTGGCGCTGGACCAGTCGCCATGGGCGACATCCAGCGACCTTTCCAAATAAACAATCTCATCAGAGCCAAACGGCCCGTTAAAGAACGCCAATCTCACCGTCAAGGCCAGCAGCATGATGGCCGTCAAAATCAGGATAAAAAGACGTTTATCGCCCCTTTCTTTTGTCGCTAGGCCTATCATTAGATATTCTCCTCAATAAAATAACGCGGCCTTTGCTTCACTTCCATATAAATCTTCGCCAAATATTCGCCCAATATGCCGATACTTAATAATTGGATACCACCAATAAAATAAATCGGCAAGACTGAAGAGGCCCAGCCAGGTATGGTCGATTGCATGGCAAATTTGCCGATGATAATCCAAACCACCATAAACAAACTGCCCAGACTGACTAAAAAGCCCAGCCAAGTGATAAAACGTAAGGGCATGACACTAAACGAGGTGATGCCTTCGGCGGCCAAGGCCAGCATTTTACTGAGCGGGTATTTGGACTCGCCGGCAAACCGTTCGGTACGTTCATAATAGACCGTAGCGGTACGAAAACCCAATTTAGGGATGATCCCCCGCAAGAATAAATTGACTTCCGAGTATTGCCTAAGGCAATCAATAACGCGGCGGCTCATCAGGCGGTAATCGGCATGGTTAAAAACAATATCAACCCCCATGCTCATCAAGATGCGGTAATACAATTGCGCAGTGACCCGTTTGAAAAAGGTGTCGCTTTTTCTGGATGACCGAACCCCGTAAACGATTTCGTTGTTGTCATTATACAAGTGCACCATGTCCTTAATGACATTGATGTCATCTTGCAAATCCGCATCGATGGAGACAATGGCCTCGCCTTCGGCAGCGAACAGACCCGCTAGCAAGGCGTTTTGGTGGCCTTGGTTTCGGGACAATTTCACCCCGTGCACATACGGGCTGTCGGCGTTAAACTGGGAAATCAGCGTCCATGTCTTATCCCTGCTACCGTCATCCACATAGTAAATCGCGCTGTTTTCTGAAATAAGCCCGCTCTCACGCATGGTGGCCATCAACGCGAGCAAGCGGCTATTGGTTTCCGGCAATACGTCCTCTTCATTGTAACAGGGCACGACAATAGCCAAATGGGTTTTCATAAAGACGGAAGGCAGGGTAACGGCGGGCGCGTTGGCAGCTAAGGGGGCTTTAGACGGGTTTTTCTTAGGCTTGAAAACGATGAGCTTTTGCAGGAAATAAGAACACAGTACCACGGGCGGTAAAGCCATGGCCCCCGATTCGTAGGCGTTAAAGCCCCATTTCAAGAGTTGCCCTATGATAAAAATGTTAAAGCCATAAATCACTAGCCAGCCGATAAAAAAGCGCAAGAACAAGCTATTGTCGGCATTGTTGAAAACAAACTTGCCGTGGGCTTTAAAGCCTACGGCAATGGAGGCAAGCAACGAACCTAAGTTAGCTAATTTATATTCAATGCCAAGGTATAGCAATAAGGCATAAATGCCATAACTAAAGGCGGTATTGAGTGTTCCGACTACGACAAAGCGTATAAATTGCACATTCAGCGCGGTGACTATTTTCTTAACGCCCTGTTTTTTCTGGTCAGGATTTTTAGCTGTGGATTTAGGCTGTTTCCGCTTGGTCATAAATGAGTTTTAATTCTTCATAAATAAAATGGTCACCAAAGACGTTTGGCAGGGGGAAGTGTGATCTTTTAGTTATTTGATAGCCGGAACAGCGTTCCAATTGATTGTTTGTTATATAAGCGTTATCTATAAAGGTACGATGGGTGCTGTCTGAGGCATAACCTAGCTTTCCGGGTACAACGATAATGATCCGGGCAATGCCCAAGGTGCTGGCGGCGGCAAACAGCTTGCGCATTGTTACGGCAGCCTCGTCGAAATGTTCCAATACATGTGACAGCACCAGCGTTTTGAAGGTATTGGTGGGAATGCCGGAAAACCGACAATTATCCTCAATAAGGTCATAATAGCTGACATTTTTGCCTAATGCGGTCAACTCATTGATAAGAAATACATTTATATCCAGCCCTAACGAGCCGTTTGGAAGCTTGTCCAGCAATTGCCCCGCCCCACAACCTACATCTAAAGTAGGCCCAATCACGTCATTGACGACATTGTTAAGGTAAAAACGCTTGATCAGCCGTCTAAATAAATGCTGGCTTCTACGTAACTGTTCCCTTGCATAATGCTCGTCAAACTGATTTACGTTTTGCATAACTGACACCGATGATTGTAATGTTTGTTGTGGGGTCTGGTTTTTAGTCCGCCTTTGGTCGTTTTAGCGTGACACGAAAAGCTTATAAAATACCAGTCTAAGGCCATTATTAAGTAGGGCCATCGCTTTGCCTAAGCGCGTATCAAAAGCCGATAGCCGGTAACGCGGGTCGGCGGCGACCTTATCAATAAACGCATTAAAATCGGTGTGCTGCTTGTTGCCAATGGCAAGGCTCCATGAACCTGGGGCCACGCGGAACGAGGCTAGGGGGGCATCCATATAATACGCATCGCCGTGCAGCAAGAGCCTAAACCAGTAGTCCAAATCAATAATATACGAGATGGAGCCATCAAAAGCCCCGACTTTTTCAGCAAGGCTATAACGGAACATCACCGCCCCCGGCTCACCAATGAGGTTTGTACCCTTGCGGATGCTGTTTTTTATGGCTTGGTTACGGTCAATCACGCCCTCTTTGCCGCCCGGATAGCCACGGCTGGCAATGACGCGGCCATTATGCCCGATAATCTGGCGTTTACAAAAAACCAAGGCAAGGGTTTGTTCAATATCGTTATCTAGGGTGGCCACTTGGCGGCTTAGGCAAGTCGGAGCCAGTACATCATCATGGGGAAGTAGTTTGAAATACTGGCCTTGGGCTTCGGTTAGGCATTTGTTCCAATTGCCTTCAGGGCCTAGGTTTTCGCTGTTTTTGATGTAGCGGATTCTTGCGTCCTGATATTTGGCAACCACCTGTGCGGTGTGGTCGGGCGAATTGTCGTCAATAATCAGCAACTCATAATCGCTAAAATCTTGGTTTAGGACGGACTCAATCGCCGCCCCTAAATGCTCGGCACCACAATAGGTAGGGATGCAGACGGATAGGCGAGGGGGCATATAGGGGGTATTCAAGCTAATCTCCTAGGTATGATGGGTTACGCACTTTTTATAAGCCAACGTATGTTAAGCCCAACACTTTATCGTGCCTATTTAAGGGCGGACTTAACCACAAACCGCTAAGCTTTTACCGCCGCACTGTTTACGGACTGGGTGGTTTGATCGATTTAAGGTTATGAATGCCTAAGCGGATAGGTTTTTACAGTCAAGGGCAGGACAGCAAGAACGTTAGGTTTCCGGTGACTGTGGATTCGGGCTTTTTAAGCAATGTTATGTAGCTGATTTGGTCGGTTTAGCCACTGCCTTGGGCAAAAGTGGGTAGCAAGCATGGGTTTAGATGTTAACCCATTGATACTTGATGTTCAAGTGTTTTAGCGGCAACTGGCGATAGCGTCTGGTTTGTAATGGGCGGCAAGGTCACACGTTCCTGCCTCTTTATTTGTCCGATTATAGCAGGCACTTACCGCGCCCAGTGCGGTCATATTGACCGCCCGCTTGCCACTGGCGATTGATGTTGGACAGGTAACATTAAATGCCTGTTTGCTTAAAGCTGGGTCACTGGTATAACAATTGCCAAACTCTTAAGGAAAACCACCATGAATTTCAAGCTGGAAAAACGTAACGATTGTCAGGTCTTGACGATTCAAGAAGAGCGTATTGATGCCCACAATTCAGCGGACTTAAAAGCTGAGCTGTTGCAGTTGGTCGAGCAAGGCGATGAGCCTATCATTGTGCAACTGGAACAAGTGCGCTTTATCGACAGCTCCGGTTTAGGAGCCTTGTTGTCTGGCCATAAACAGGCGCTTGCCAAATCCGGTAAATTGCTATTGGTTAATATTCAGCAACCGGTGTTGTCAATGTTTGAAATAACGCGTTTAAATCGGGTGTTTGAGATTTATACCACTATTAACGAAGCATTCGCGGCGCAATCTTAACCCTTACTTTAAGGAGGTCTGTCATGAGTCCCGCGATTATTCAAGTCGATGTCATCATCCCTACGCAAACGCGTTACCTAGACCTCATCGGTAGCATTGGCGAGCATATCGCCAAAGAAGTGGACAGCTATGCTGGCGACCGTGAGGCCTTGGCATACCACCTTAATCTGGTGTTGACGGAAGCGACCGCTAACGCCATCAAACATGCGCATGACAAAGAGGCCAAGGACACGGTCAGAATTTGCATCCACATTGAAGAAAAACAATTGACCATTAAGGTCTATGACCACGGACAAGGCTTTGATTTGGAGGCGGTGGCCAAACCTGATTTTGACCATCCCAAAGAAAACGGTATGGGCTTATTTTTTATAAAAACCCTAATGGACTCGGTCACTTATACGCAACAGGCGGACGGCAACGTGCTGGAGATCATCAAATATTTATGAATACGGACGCATACGCTTTAATTTGGCAAACCCAATGGCAACGCTTGGCGGCACGGGCATTAGGTCGGGTCGCCGCCGAACAGCTCTACCAACACTATCAGGCCTTGTTCAGCGGCGAATATCAGGCCTTGGTGTCGCCGCGTTACGCCCTGCAAGACCTGCTCTGTATGGAGCGATTGGCGCAAGAAGACGCGCAAAGCGTCAGCCTGTTAAGGCCGTGCCAACACGTTGAGCATTTTCGCCTGCATTTTTACAGCCAGCAGGAACGGTTTTTGGATGAATATATCCCGCTGTTGGAAAATGTAAGCTTGCGGGTGATGGATCAGGTGCAGTTTAAGGTACAAACAAGTGATGGCAGGTGGTTTTTTATCAAAAGCTTCACGATTAAGGCTGCCAAAAATCAACCGGTTAATTTTCCGAAACTGCGCCGCCGCCTATTGGCGATGTTGCAAGCGGTCATGGACGGCAAAATAGAGAATGATACCCTCAATAAATTGTGCGTACTGACCGGCTTAGCTTGGCAGGATATTGACCTGATCCGCGCTTACCGCAATTATTTTTTACAGCTTGATCACCACACCAGCCGTACCAGTGTCAACCATGCCTTAATCAACAACCCCGGCGTGACCTATTGTTTGTTCAATTATTTTGAGGCGCGGTTTCGACCCAATCCGGCGTGGCAAAAAGCCATGTTCCGTGATGAGCAGGTGTTATTCCCCATCCGCCTGCAATTGCTGAAAAGTCTGCAAGCAGTGGCGGAAATGAACGATGACCGTATCTTGCGGACGTTGTTTAACCTAATCGACTCGACCATGCGCAGTAACTTCCATGTTCGCAGCACCTTATCTGATTACTTTATAGCTTTTAAAGTCAATAGCTTGGGCGTTATTGATATGCCTATGCCCAAACCGCAATACGAAATTTATGTTCATGCCGTGGATATGGAAGGCATTCATTTGCGCGGTGGCAAAATCTCACGCGGCGGTATCCGCTGGTCAGATCGGCAGGATGATTTCAGGACGGAAATTTTGGGCCTGATGCAAACGCAAATCAGCAAAAATGCCCTGATTATCCCCACAGGAGCCAAAGGCGGCTTTGTCGTGAAGAAAAATGGCGGCAAACTTGATGTTAAGGCGGCGGGCAAACAGGCCTATCTTAAGTTGATGCACGGCTTGCTGGATTTGACCGACAACTACGTCAATGGTCAAGTCGTCACGCCGCCCAATTTGGTCACTTATGATGACCCTGACCCTTATCTGGTGGTGGCGGCGGACAAAGGCACGGCGCAATTTTCCGACATTGCCAACGGCGTGGCTGCACAATACCAGTTTTGGCTGGACGATGCTTTCGCCAGTGGCGGCTCCCACGGTTATGATCATAAGGCCTTAGGCATCACCGCTAGAGGCGCGTGGGAATGCGTCAAGCGGCATTTTCGGGAAATCGGCAAAAATATCCAGCAAGACGCTTTTACCGTTATCGGTATCGGCAGCATGGATCGCGATGTTTTTGGCAACGGTATGTTGTTGTCACCGCATACGCGCTTATTGGCGGCGTTTAGCGGCCAGCATATCTTTATCGACCCCGCCCCCGTCAGCGATGATCGTGCCTTTAACGAGCGCAAACGCCTGTTTGAACTGCCCGGTTCCAGTTGGGATGATTATGACCGTAATCTCATCTCGGCGGGTGGCGGGGTCTATTCGCGGGCCGACAAAGACATCCCTCTCTCCCCCGAAGTGAGGGGCTGGTTAGGGCTACGTTATAAGTCACTGGATGGCGAGGCCCTGATCCGCGCCCTGTTGGTGGCACGGGTGGAATTGTTATGGCTGGGCGGCATAGGCACTTATGTTAAGGCCAGCAGCGAAAAACACGAAGAAGTCGGCGACCGCAGCAATGATAATGTCCGTATCAACGCCAGCGATTTACAGGCGGTGATTGTCGGTGAAGGCGCCAACTTGGGCTTTACCCAAAAGGCGCGGATTGAATTTGCCTTGCGCGGCGGTCGCATCAACACCGATGCCGTGGACAATTCGGCGGGGGTGGACACCTCCGACCATGAGGTCAACTTAAAAATCCTGCTTACTGGCTTGCAGAAAAAAAACCTCATCAGCGATTACCAAGCCTTATTCACCGCCATGACCGATGACGTGTGCCGTTTGGTGCTGGCGAACAATATCGCCCAAAGTCTGTGCTTGTCCTTGGAACAACGGCGCGGGGCGGACAACATCCAACCCTATTTGCATCTGGCCGAACGCTTAGAAGCGGCGGGCTTTCTCGATAAACAGGTGGAATCATTCCCGCCCAATAAAGACCTGTTATTAAGACCCGCACAAACTATCACCCGCCCCGAATGGGCGGTGCTGTTGGCGGCGAGCAAACGCTACTTGACCTCCCGCATTCACCAACAAGCCGACTTGCTGCACGATGACTGTTGCGGCTGTTATTTACAGGGCTATTTCCCCAAGCAACTGGTCGAGCAGTATCCCACGCAGTTGGGCCGCCATCCCTTGGCCAAAGAAATTAAAGCCACGATGATTAGCAATAAGATCATCAACCAAGCGGGCTGTGGCTTTTTAAACCTAGCCGCCGAAGCCGACAACGTGCTGGATGCGGTGGCCTGTTACTTAAGCTTTGATAGGATTTTTGACGGCGACAGCTTGCGCACCGCCATTGCCGCGCTAGATAATCACATCCCCACCGATAGCCAATACGCATTATGTTTGCAACTGGAAACCACCTTACTTATCGCTTGCCAATGGAGTTTGGCACAAGGCAAGCTCCTGCGCCCCGATGCTGACACCCTCAGTAGCTACCAACAGTATTTGCACGACTACCGCGCCTTTTTACAGCAACAGCAACCGCCGTTATTAGTCCGGCAATGCCAATACTACCAACAGGCCGGCGTACCCGCTGAACTGGCACAAGCCATTGCTCTTTTGGCGTGTTTGGATGATTTTCCGCTTCTGGTCGCTTTGACCGACAGCCAACCCATCTCCACCGTGTTGGGCGTGTTCAACGACACCGCCGAGTATTTGGGCATCAACACTTTGCTGGAACGGTTGGCAAAAGTGCCGCTGCATGATGTTTGGGAGCGCACCGTCGCCGCCGACCTGAAAGCCGAGCTGAAACAATCTACCGGTGCACTCAGCAAACGCATCCAAACCAGCCCCTCTCAGACCTGTGCCAGTTATTTCTCAGTCGCGGCAAGAAAGCCATTGCTGGAAAAATATCGGCGGGTTTATCAAGAAGTCAGCAACGCGCCATCCTTGGACTTATTGCCGTTTGTGGTGCTGGCTAAGGCTTTGGGTAAATTGGGGGAGGGGTGATTTTAAGTTAACTCAATAGTGGTGCTGCCCCCTGTATAAATCCAAAGCGCACAAGCCATAAAACCCCTTTACTTTCTTTTTTATTCCTTTAGGCTATTTGACAGCTCAAAGTTATTTAATAGGAATAGGCTTTATGGCAAACAATGCAACACCTTCCCCCTCAATACATACCATTATCGCCGCTTGGATATTCGGAGCGGTGCTATTGTTGTTTTATTTGGCGGTTTTTATGCTGATGCCCGATGAATTGCCGGAGTTTAAGTATAAAATGCTGGCGATTATCTCCGCCCTGTTGTGCGCGTTGTTCACCTTCTTTTTTATGGGGTTGCTGCATGTCATTGTTCAGGTTAAAAACCGTTGGTCAAAAATAGCCATACAAAGCGGCGGCGGCGCGGCGGCTTTTGTCTTGATTTTAGTCTGGTGGAACAATCCAAACTTTGCGCCTATTAAAAACGGACAAGGGCAATCAATCCAACACGGTGCGCAAGACATCACCCAAACGATAGCGGCCCTGAAAAACGAATTAAACATTAAAAATGACCAAATAGCTTTTTTACAAAGCCAACTGCAAACACAAAAACCTGACATTTCCGCCCAAGCCAAAGCCTTGGCCGCGCAAATACCCGACACCGCCAATGATTATGCCCTAGCCTTAAAAGCCATTGCCGAAGAACGCTTTGCTGTGGCGATGCCTTTGTTGGACAAGGCGCAGGCAAAGCCAGACGTTGAACAGGCCGATATTGATATTGCCAAAGGCACTGCCCTGTATTATCAAGGCTCCTATACCAAAGCCGCCGGGTGGTATGCACAAGCCAGCACCTTAAGGCCCGACGATGTCACCCTCTTAGACAATACGGGATTAATGTTTTACCGTGCGGGCAGGTACGCCGAAGCCGAACCTTGGTACCAACGCAGCCTTGCGATGAGGGAAAAAGCCTTAAGCATCGGCGATCCTGCCGTTGCCGCCAGCCTGAACAATCTGGCCTTGCTTTATG
>JACXTQ010000334.1 GCA_016919605.1 Methylovulum sp. | reverse complement strand
GGTGTTGCTGATAATACGCGGTAATTTCTGCGTCGGTAGGTTTCGTAGCAACTGCCTGAAGAGGGATTGTCAGATATTCGACATCACGCTGCTGATTCTGAATTTTAAAAAAACTTTCTACATCATATTGCGTGGCAAAACTGCTATCAACAATACTGTGTTGGAATTGCTCCATCACCAAGGCGTTTTTGACCCGACTGACAAATTCATTAGAGGAAAGGTGCTGTGTCGCCAACAGGGACTTATATTTGGCATCATCAAAGTGGCCATCAGTCTGGAAATACTCCAGGCCTTTGATAAAGTCACGCACCGCGTCATCGGTGGCGGTCAGGCCACGGGCTTGGACGTATTGCAACAGCACTTCATCCTTGATGAGCTTTTGCAACGCTTGGGTTTTTAGAGATTGCTCGTCAATGCCCATGCCGCGCAGGCTTTGGCTATACTGCTCGTAGGCTTTATTGACATCACGTTGGTAAAAATCCTTGTCGCCCACGGACGCAACCGGCGGCTCCTGCCCATTGTCCATATAATTGTTGATGCCCCATAACACAAAAGGCACACCAATCAACAATAAGATACCCCCTGCAAAAGCACCTTGCGATTTTTCTCTAATTTTCGTCAGCATAGCTTAAGGCCCTAATAAATCAAACTTGTGATGCAAAAAAAAAGCCCCGAACCAAGTGGTACGGGGCTTTTTGATTTTTTTGGCGAAGTGGACGGGGCTCGAACCCGCGACCACCGGCGTGACAGGCCGGTATTCTGACCAACTGAACTACCACTCCAAAGTCTGGTGGGTGCTGAGGGGATCGAACCCCCGACCCTCGCCTTGTAAGGGCGACGCTCTCCCAGCTGAGCTAAGCACCCGACTAATGCTGACTAGTTTACAGCATCTTTTAAAGATTTACCAGCTTTAAATGATGGAATTTTTGCTGCTTTGATAGTTATTTCTTCTCCGGTCTGCGGATTGCGGCCTTTACGCTCGGCACGCTCTTTAACAGAAAAGGTGCCAAAGCCAACCAAGGCCACGGAATCACCGGCCTTCAACGTGGCTTCCACTGCTTTAATAAAACCATCCAATGTGCGACCTGCATCGGCTTTGGTCAATTCAGAAGACTCCGCTATCGCGTCGATAAGATCCGATTTATTCATTATTCCCCCCTCAGGAAGTCATTGTTATAGTATTTGTACAAGACGTGTGCATAATTCTTATGCTTAAAATGGCAGCAACACAAGAAACACCGTTATTTATATCAACTGCCATCGCGTAGTGTCAAGCATTATAAGGTCGCCAAGCCTTGATTTTTGCGGCTTGGCGGTTTTTGCCAACATCTACGCGAGCCAGATCAATGCGCGGTCAAGCCGGTTTTGAGGATTTTGCCCGTATCGGCATCGGCTTTGGCTTTTTCTTCCAGCACCCTTTTCTCAATGGGAACAGGCACATATTGCAAGGCCACCGCCAACACTTCATCAATCCAATGCACAGGCTTAATAATCAGGTTAGCCTTAATGTTTTCAGGTATTTCGACCAAGTCTTTTTCATTCTCGGCGGGAATCAGGACGGTGGTGATGCCGCCACGGTGCGCGGCCAATAATTTTTCTTTCAGGCCGCCAATCGGCAAGACTTCACCACGCAAAGTGATCTCGCCAGTCATCGCCACGTTCGCCCGCACGGGTATCTTAGTCAAAGCCGAAATAATCGCCGTACACATGCCTATACCCGCACTAGGGCCGTCTTTGGGGGTCGCCCCTTCAGGGACATGGACATGGATGTCATTCTGCTGGAATACCGCGTTATCAATGCCCAAAATGTCCGAACGGCTCCTGACCACAGTCATGGCCGCTTCGATGGACTCTTTCATGACATCGCCCAATTTGCCGGTCGCAGAATGCTTGCCTTTACCCGGTATCACCGCTGTCTCGATAGTCAACAACTCGCCACCGACTTCTGTCCATGCCAAACCGGTGACTTGGCCGATTTGATCCTGCTCTTCGGCAACGCCGTAGCTAAAGCGTTTCACGCCCAAATAGTCGCCCAAATTGTCAGCGGTGATCTCGATCTTACCTTTGACCGATTGCAGTAACAAAGCCTTGACCACTTTTCGGCAAATCTTTGAAATGTCCCGCTCCAAGCTACGCACCCCGGCTTCACGCGAGTAGTAACGGATCATATCTCTGACCGCCGCTTCGGTAATGTCGATTTCGCGGGCTTCAAGACCGTTGTTCTTAATTTGCTTAGGCACAAGGTAACGCAAAGCGATGTTGATCTTTTCATCTTCGGTATAACCCGCCAAACGGATCACTTCCATCCTGTCCAGCAAAGCGGGCGGGATGTTCATGGTATTGGCGGTGGCGACAAACATCACATCGGACAAATCGAAATCGACTTCCAGATAATGGTCGGAAAAGGTATGGTTTTGTTCAGGGTCCAACACTTCCAACAATGCCGAGGCCGGATCGCCGCGAAAATCCGCCGCCATCTTGTCAATCTCATCCAGCAAGAACATTGGGTTACGGGTTTTGACCTTAGCCAAGTTCTGCAAAATCTTACCCGGCATAGAACCGATGTAAGTACGGCGATGGCCACGGATTTCCGCCTCATCCCGCACCCCACCCAAGGCCATGCGCACATATTTGCGGTTGGTGGCTCGTGCAATCGACTCGCCCAACGAGGTCTTGCCGACCCCTGGAGGCCCTACCAAGCACAAGATCGGGCCTTTGAGCTGTTTGACACGCTGATGCACCGCCAGATATTCAAGGATGCGTTCTTTCACCTTTTCCAAGCCGTAATGTTCGGCTTCTAAAACTTGTTCGGCAATTTTCAGATCATGGCGAACTTTAGATTTTTTCTTCCACGGCACGTTGACCATCCAATCAACATAATTGCGCACCACCGTGGCTTCCGCCGACATCGGCGGCATTAGCTTGAGCTTGTTCAGCTCGGTTTCGGCCTTAGTTCTGGCTTCTTTGGACATGCCCGCCTCGGCAATTTTCTTTTCCAGTTCCTCAATTTCATTGGTAGCATCTTCCATATCGCCCAATTCTTTTTGGATCGCCTTGATTTGCTCGTTCAGGTAATATTCGCGCTGGTTTTTCTCCATTTGCTGTTTGACGCGGACACGGATTTTTTTCTCCATTTCCAAAATGTCCACCTCGCCTTCCATCAGCATCATCAAATTTTCCAGACGGCTTTGGATGTTGGCGTTTTCCAAAATGGCTTGCTTGTCTTGGACTTTCAGGCTCATGTGCGCCGCCATCGTATCCGCCAGACGGCTAGGGTCATCAATGCCCGCTAAGGATGTCAGCACTTCGGGCGGAATCTTGTTGTTCAGTTTGACATACTGCTCAAACGAGCTGATGGCCGTCCGTTGCAACACATCCTGTTCTTGCTCGGACAGCCCCAAAACCTCTTCCATAGCAGTCACTATCGCCGAGTAAAAGGTGCCGGTATTCTGATAAGACACCACGCTGATCCGTTCGCTACCCTCAACCAAGACCTTAACCGTGCCATCGGGCAGCTTAAGCAATTGCAGGATATTGGCCAGTGTGCCTACTTGATACAGATCGGTAAAATCCGGCTCATCGACTTCGGCTTCTTTTTGTGCCACCAGCAAGATTTGCTTACTGTCACGCATCGCCGCGTCTAAAGCGTCAATGGAACGCTCCCGACCGACAAACAAAGGGATGACCATGTGCGGATACACCACCACATCGCGTAGCGGCAACACTGGAATCAACACATCGGCTGCTTGTAACTCTGTTATATGATCTGTTTTCATAAAATGCGTCCTTAAAACACCATTTGATGGAATAAAAAAGCAGATTTTTTTATTCCGCGCCCGTAAAAGTAAGATTATGAGGACGGTACTGAAAATAGCAAGGATTCTGTTGCAAAATAGACGTTTTTATTGGGTGCTCACCGCCTTTTTCATCAGTAGGGCTATTTTTAGCCTGATGATTTGCCAGCCCCAAAATTGAAGCCGACCTGTTACCCTAAGGCTATTGGGTACGTTAATCGTTCAACGCTGCTTTTCTGCACGCCCGTTCAGTTAAGCCGTGCGTGGGTTCGGGTAACTGTGAAATAATAGCCGTTTAACGCACACCTTCTTTAACCACGATATAGACAGACATTATGGCGCAATATATCTATTCTATGAATCGGGTCGGCAAAATCGTCCCGCCTAAAAAATACATCCTCAAAGACATTTCCCTGTCGTTTTTCCCAGGCGCGAAAATCGGCGTGCTGGGTCTGAACGGCTCAGGAAAATCAACCTTGCTGAAAATCATGGCCGGTATCGACAAGGAAATAGAAGGCGAGGCGATCCCGCAAAAAGGCATTTATGTCGGGTATTTGTCGCAAGAGCCGCAACTGGATGCCAGCAAAACCGTGCGCGGCAATGTTGAGGAAGCGGTGGCGAACGTCAAGGCCGCTTTAGGCGAGCTGGATGCCGTGTATGCCGCTTATGCCGAACCGGATGCCGATTTTGACAAACTGGCGGCTGACCAAGCCCGTCTGGAAGATATTATCAATGCAATGGACGGACACAATATCGACCGCAAGCTGGAAGTTGCCGCCGATGCCTTACGGCTACCGGATTGGGATGCCGATGTCACGACCTTGTCGGGCGGGGAAAAGCGCCGGGTCGCCTTGTGCCGCTTGTTGCTGTCCAACCCCGACATGTTGCTGCTGGACGAGCCGACCAACCATTTGGATGCCGAATCCGTGGCCTGGCTGGAAAGGTTCCTGCATGACTATACCGGCACCGTGGTCGCCGTTACCCATGACCGTTACTTTTTGGACAATGTCGCCGGGTGGATTTTGGAACTGGACAGGGGGTCGGGCATCCCTTGGGAAGGTAATTATTCCAGTTGGCTAGACCAAAAAAGCGCCCGTTTGTTGTTGGAGGAAAAACAGGAATCCTCCCGCCAAAAAGCCATGAAGGCCGAATTGGAGTGGGTACGCACCAACCCTAAAGGCCGCCATGCCAAGAGCAAGGCGCGGTTGGCTCGGTTTGAAGAACTATCTTCAGCCGATGTGCAAAAGCGCAACGAAACCCAAGAAATTTATATCCCACCCGGCCCACGTTTGGGCGATGTCGTAATCGAAGCCCACAACATCAGCAAAGGCTTTGGTGAGCGGCTGTTAATCAATGAGTTGAGTTTTAAATTGCCGCCGGGGGGCATTGTCGGCATTATCGGCCCCAATGGCGCGGGTAAATCGACTTTATTCCGCATGATGGCGGGGCTGGAGCAACCGGATTCAGGCACGTTGACCATGGGACAAACGGTGCAGCTGGCTTATGTTGACCAGTTGCGTGATGATATGGACGACAATAAGACGGTCTGGGAAGAAGTGTCGGACGGCTTGGACATGATTACCGTCGGCAAATACGAAACGCCGTCACGCGCCTATCTAGGACGCTTTAATTTTAAGGGCGGCGACCAGCAAAAACGCATCGGCAACTTGTCAGGGGGCGAGCGTAACCGTGTACATTTGGCCAAATTGCTGAAAACCGGCGGCAACGTCCTGTTGCTTGACGAGCCGACCAACGATTTGGACGTGGAAACCTTGCGGGCGCTGGAAGAGGCGTTGCTGGCTTTTCCTGGTTGTGCCGTGGTCATCTCGCATGACCGGTGGTTTTTAGACCGGATCGCCACGCACATTTTGGCGTTCGAGGGCGATAGCCAAGTGGTTTGGTTTGAAGGCAACTATGAAGATTATGAAGCGGACAGACACCGCCGCTTGGGCAGTGATGCCGACAACCCGAAACGCTTAAAATATAAAAAACTGGCCTAATACGCTACTACCGTTGGGTCGAAAAGAGTTATCGACCCAACGGCGGACATAAAAAACCGCTGTCAACAGCGGTTTTTTTGTTGTAGAAGCGGCTAAAACTTAAGCTTTTCTTCTACGGGAAGCCGCCATTCCTGCCAAAGCAAGACCCATTAGGATGATGGAACTGGGTTCTGGAACAGGGGCGGTGTCAAGAAGGGTAAAGTTGATGTCGGTTGAAGAACTTGCGTTTACAAAAAAGTCAATACTTAATTCTTTTATAAGATGAAAATT
>JACXTQ010000333.1 GCA_016919605.1 Methylovulum sp. | reverse complement strand
GTCATCCTGGAAATACCCCTGTCGATAAGTAGCGGTCGCCACGGTCACAAACAATCGCGACAATCACCGCATTTTCAAGCTCCGCCGATAACCTCAAAGCCACCGCCACCGCACCGCCGGAAGAAATACCGGCAAAAATGCCCTCTTGTGCCGCCAGCGCACGGGTAGTTTGCTCGGCGGTCGTTTGGTCAACATCAATGATCCGGTCAATCCTCTCCGTGTGGTAAATCTTGGGCAGATAATCTTTAGGCCAGCGGCGGATGCCGGGGATTTTGGAATTACCTTCCGGCTGCACCCCGATGATTTGAATATCTGGATTTTTTTCCTTAAAAAATCGTGAATTGCCCATAATCGTTCCGGTTGTGCCCATCGAACTGACAAAATGGGTGATTTGCCCTTGGGTGTCCCGCCAGATTTCCGGCCCCGTACCCTCATAATGCGCCCGTGGGTTATCGGGATTGGAAAATTGGTCAAGAATCTTGCCCAAGCCTTGGGCTTCCATGCTTTTGGCCAAATCAATCGCCGCTTCCATACTGCCGGCGGCGGGGGTCAAAATAATTTCCGCACCATAAGCTTTCATAGAAGCGCGGCGTTCTTCGCTCATATTGTCCGGCATAATCAAGGTCATCTTATAACCTTTAATCGCCGCTGCCATCGCCAAGGCAATACCAGTATTACCGCTAGTCGCCTCAATCAAACGATCACCAGGCTTAATGTCACCCCTAGCTTCGGCATGCTTAATCATGCTCAAGGCGGGACGGTCTTTTACCGAACCGGCCGGATTATTGCCTTCCAATTTAACCAGGATAGTGTTGGAGGTAGTGCCAGGCAACCGTTGCAGCCTGACTAAAGGCGTATTACCGACAAAAGAGTCAATAGTTGGATAATTCATGGCTATTTCTGCATAGGAAAATGAAAAATCAGATTATCCCATAAAAACGCTGTTTAAAAATTGCGTTTTCTTCGTGCGTTTGGGTGTGCGTCGGCCTTCAAAAAAAGCAACCCCAGGAGCTTACTCTAAGGTTGCAGAAAAAGGTCTTTGTATCACGTTGGCAAAACTCCCGTGAAGCTTAAGCGATAAAGCTTATTTTCTCAACCGCATGCCTGATGTTTGACATGACATTATCCAATTCAGCGTGGGATTTTAGGACAACGGTCAACACCGCTTCTTTGCCGGCTTGGATCATCAGGATGTAATTCAGCGAGCTTTTAATCATGACGTGTTCCAGAACGCCATCGGCAAGATCATGGATACTTTGCATCCCCACAGAATTTAACGCGGCACTGACGGCACCAAAGGTGTCCTCATTCATATCGTGCGGCAATGCCGAGGCAATGACTAGGCCATCGGTTGAAATAAAAGCGGAACCTTGGATATTAACGCAGGTATTGTTCAAATCTTCGAGTATCGAGTTCATAACAGTGTTCCTAGGTATGTAAAAGGGAGGGTAGGTCTGCTAGGCTGTCAAATTTGACTATTTGAAAGATAAAACCATTGTCGCTTCATGGCCGGGCGTATTATAAAAAATAAACCGCTAATTTAATGGGTTGCACAATTTAACTAAGCCTAAAAAATGGTTATCATTTAACAAAAAGCCACTATTTCGCCAGCTTGGTAGCGCATTGCGGCCAACCAGATAGGCCGTGTATCTACAGTACCAATAAAAGTAAATAAATACTATTAATTAGTACACAGATAAAAAGTGACTTTTACACATAATGGGCAAGCCCACTCATTCATGGGCGAATTTTCTTAAGCAAACCAAGCGGGTTGCGAAAAAAATTAGTTTTTGCCAGATGTTATTTTATCCACAACCGCTTAACTTTTTTGTCCATTTCCGCAAAAACCACGCCAATGATACCTCGCCACAATACGCTGCCTTACTACAGTATTGGATCAGGCCTTAATATCTGACAGACAATTTATATGCCATAATCTACTTCCTTATATTCCTTAACAAAAAAGCCAACCCGGTTTATGCCAGTGTTGTGCGGCCAACAGACCCTAAGCAATTACTGCGTCTTTCCAGCCTATCACCACAACTACTTGCCAGCCCTCCCCCTTAGCTAACCCGACACAATCCATCCAACCACAAAAAATCCCTTAATAATAAAGGGACATAGGCCATTTTGTCTGGCCTTAGCATAACCTTATCCAACTAAATATTATTAAATGTTATTATTGGCACTAACAATACCCACAACGCCGAGAGCGCCTATCCGCCAAGCAACTATGGAAATGAAATGACAGTAAAAATAGTGTATTACCAAGCCAAAGACGGCAATTATGGCGATGAATTGAACAAGTGGCTTTGGCCTAAGTTATTTGCTGACCTGATTGGCGGCTATTGCCTGCATGGTGCTGAATTTCAAGAGGACAACAACAAAGAAAAAAAACTTTTTTATGGCATTGGCACACTACTCAATACCCGTATTCCCAGCGCCCCACGCAAAATTATTTTTGGGGTAGGTTCAGGGTATGGCAATCCTGCCATCATTGACGAGACTTATTCGGTATTTTTTGTCCGAGGCCCCATGACCGCCAAAGCCTTAAATATCGACAGCACTTATGCCCTGACCGACCCGGCCATTTTGTTGAGGAACTATTTTGAACCCCGCCATAAACATCATGCGGTTTCTTTTATGCCCCATATCGACTCAATAACGGACGGCTTTTGGCAAAACGTTTGCCAAAAGCTCAACATCAATTACATTTCGCCAGCAGGCCATGATGTGGTAAGTATCTCCCAAGCAATAGGCGCATCACAACTGTTAATCACCGAAGCCATGCACGGGGCCATTGTCGCCGATACCCTGCGGGTACCTTGGATACCGGTGTCCTCCCACCATATCAACAGCTTTAAATGGACAGATTGGTGCGCGTCTTTAGGTTTGAATTACCAGCCAACCCGCATAGTCAACTTTTACGCGTCCAACAAACCCTATAAAAAGGCCATTAATGCGCTCAAAACCCAACTGGCCTTAAACGCGCTCCGAAACATCATCAGACATTCCAAAACCCAGTTAAGCCATGACAGCGTTTGCGCCGAAAAACTAAAGCTTATTGAGAATAATATCGACTTATTCAAATCGTCGATGGCCAAGCCAAGTTAAACTGCTTATGATGGACAATAAACACCCCGCCTTAAGAGGCCTACCCGCTTTTGCACTATACAGTTCGACAAACAGGTGCACGGTTTCCGCGCATAAGGCATCAGCCACCAAGCTTTTTTGAACAGCACCCAACCCCCCATGGCCGCTCAATGCCGCCTTGGGGAATTTTCAACAATTAACGGTAATATAGCCTTATTTTTTGACCGGATTGGTCGGTGCGGGGCTATTAGTTTTAACGGCTCCGGCGGCGACAGGCGGCTTGATAGCCGCTCCCATTGGAGCGTTGGTCTGAGCGGGAACAGGCGGTTTCGCCGTTGTTTGTGTCTCCGTCTGTGCCGCCGGTGGCGTTACGGTTGCCGGAGCCGCTTTTCCTTGGTATTTTTGCTTGCGCAGTTTGTCTTCGTAACTTTGCATAGCGGTTTCAAATTCAACATCCTTAATTTGCGAAAACGGCTCCGAACCGATCAAAGTATCCATAATGCCGCGTTTTTGGCAGCTTTGGAAACCTTCCATCACTTCTTTCGCACCTTCAAACATCTTGATGTTTTTCGCCTCACAGGCTTTCAATTCAGAGGAGGTAGCCTGTTGGTTGTTTTGCAAGGTGGCGTAAGCGACTGACAAGTCATTTTTAGCTTTATTCAGGGCATTGTACTTTTCAATCACTTCGCGCAACTTTGCCGTGGTGTTATCAAGGCGTACATGCACTTCATCGGCGGTGGCTTTTTGCGCAGCCAAATCCTCATTGAGTTTCTTTTGCGCCGCCGTAGCCGCCGTCGCCGCATCCTGATCTTGCTTTAGCTGGCCTTTTAGGGTTTCCAATTCGGCGGCAACTTTAGCGTTCTCGGTTTTCAGAAGATCGCGTTCGCTGGTGATGTCTTTCACCATCGCCTGCAATTTACCGACAATCTTAGCACTGCCGCCGCCCGCTTCACGCGGTGCGGCTGATACCGCACCTATGGTCAGACCACTTAGCAATAGCACCCACGCTAGTGATTTCATAATAGTGTTATCCGCAGTCATTAGAAGCTCGTGTTCAAGTCCAATTGCAAAACGTCATTACTGTATTTAGGCCCGGTGATGACATCGGTGCTTAACCAGCGGCCTGTTGCCCAAACGTTTTTCATCAGGCCGTAGTTTGCCCCGACCACCCAACCTTTGGCGTTAGTGCCGCCCAAATGGAAGTCAGAATCAGTAAAAGCACTTAAGATGGCATCACTTTGCACATATTTGTACAAGCTAAACACATTCCATTGATGCGCCCTGGAAACCTTAGGCCAGCCAAAGTCTAACCTAACTTGCCAAGCATTGGTGTTATCCCCTACCGTGGTGTTCGCCAGTTTTTGCACGCTCGATTTATCAAAGCCCACATTCTTCGCATAATCAGCACCCAATATCAAATGATGCGGCGCAAACAGAGCAAAATCATAAGAGGCATTGGCATTGACGATCCGGTAATCGGAGGCTAAGCCATAGCTTTGAGGAATGTTGTTGTTGTCATAACAGATGATGGCGACCGTGTTGCCGAACTGCATAAACTGCGGTACTGAAAAGCTGTTATTGGCATTATTGGTGCTGCATGTGGCAGGCGTATTGGTATTGGGTTTGGCCTTGATGTTTTCATAATCATAAAACGCCACCGCCATCCTAAGCTGGTCGTGGTTGGCAAAACCCCAATCAAGCCCCGCTTGCGAACCATACAGCCATTTATTGCCCGAACTCAACGCCGATTCTAGCAACGGGAAGGCACCTAGGGTAGCAAACAAGGCATGGTTGTTATTATTGCCCAACGCCTTACGTGCAGTGGCGGCAAAGCCTTCAAAGTTTAAGTCCGTATCCCAGACCAATTCGCTGCCGCCGGTAAATTCGCCGCCGCCGACATACCAAGGGTTGGCGATACGGCCACCCGTTAAGGTCAACCATTTAAAACCGTCCTTATTGACAGCATCATACTTAAGGAACGCCCTATCAATAAGAAACTGGTATTGGCCGCTGTAATTGCCCAGTGTTTGGTTGGTCGAGACCGGATCATACCAAAGATTATTGTTGCTGCTGGTAACCGCCGAAGTTGCCAGGCGCACGCTGGCTTTCAGGCCTTCGGTGACATCGGCATCGACGACTAAACGCAAGCGCTCACGAAAGCGCTGCCGATCTTGGTTGGTGTTCAGATAACCATTGAGTCCGGCTTGTGTCCAGCCACCCGCTTGGTTGATGTTTTGGAAATTAGCATAATAAGAGCCGAATGGCGAGTTACCATCGCCCATCATTTCGGTTTGCGAACGTAAACGCAAATCCCCCGACAACTTAAAGCGGCTAATCCATTCCGGCAAAGCGTCAGGTACGCCCCATTTCTGGGTTTTGGCTTCCTGCATGACATCTTTGACGACATCGGCCCGCAATTCCGAACGCACTTGCTGGCGAAGCTCGTCTTTAATAAAGTCGGGCACATAAGGCACCCGCACTTCACCCGCTTCTGGCCCCGGATCGTTTTTGCCGGCTTTGCTAGCGGTTTGTTCGGCAACTTGCGCCTGCGCGTCCGCCTCAGCCCGTTTGATCATTTCTTGGGCAGCTTGCTCGGTCAAGACGTGCTGCTTAACCAATTCTTTAATCAAATTGGTGGTGGTGTTGCGTAGCTTGAGCAGTTCTTCCTTTTCGCCTGCCTGAGCCAAACCCACCATGCCGCAAAGCGCCAGGGTCATCAGCTGCTTTTTATTATCCATTGTATTACCTTGTACATTAATTTAGATTCTTGATGTAATTCTTAGCTTGATCGGCTGTTCCATCCCAGGTGGGAGCGGCTCATTGATTTTTTTGTATTGGCTCAATAAGCGATTGATCAGCTCATCTATTTCACTGTCATTACTGCCTTTCGCCAACTCGAAGCGTTTGATTGAGCCATCCGCTTCAACCCAAAATTTGACGGTTGCGGTATAGCCTTTACGGCGCAGCTCTTCGTGTTCGGAAAGGATATCCAAAATATCATTTTTAATAATACCGCCATACCAAGCGAACGGATCACCGCCGCCACCGCCGCCCAACAGACCTTTGCCGCCTTTACGCGCCGCCAGCCCGAAACCATCCGAACCCGCCGAGCCTTCGGCATCCAGACCTAAATCACCAGGAGGCGGCGCATCGGCCACATCCGGCATTTCTTCCGGTTCAGGTTCAGGAGCCTCCTCCTCAATTTTTTCCTCCATCTGCGGCTCAGGTGGTTTTTCCACCTTAGGGGGCGGCGGCGGCGGGGGTGGTGGCTTGGTTAAGGTAATTTTTTGGATAGTACGTTCTTTCTTCTCTGGCTTCTCTTCCATTGTGCTGATGGCGCGGATAATAAAAACCGTGGCCACCAGCAAAATGACACCACCGATAATGGTTGGCAGATAAACCCGAAAATGTTTCTTCTTTGTAGTCATTAGGCGTTTTTTTATTTAACCAGATTTTGCGTAACCAACCCGATCTGGGTAATGTCCAGTTTGCCCAACAATGCCAGCACATCGACGATTTTGACATATTGCACACTGGCATCGCCCTTAATCACCACAGGCAAAGCCGGATTGACGGCCTTAAACTGCTGTAACATGGATTCCAGTTGCTGCATATCGACCGGATAAGTGTCCAGAAAAATAGTGCCGTCAGCAGTGACCGTAATCGCCTTGGTCTGCGGCTTGGCAAGACTAGGCGCGTCACTGGCCTTGGGCAAATCGACGGTAATACCCTGTACTGACGCAGTACACATCAGGATGAACACCACCAATAACACGTAGGCCAAATCCAACATCGGGGTGACGTTGATTTCGTCATAGGCTTCATTTTCTTCTTGTACTTTCATAGCGCTTGCCTAATAGTGCTTAAGTGTGCTGTTCGGACATTTTGGCGATAAACTCATCAACAAAAACGTGCATATCGGCAGAAATGGACTTGATACGGCCGCCCAGATAGTTGTAACCAAACAGACAAGGGATAGCCACCATCAGACCCGCCACTGTCGCGGTCAAAGCCGCCGCGATCCCAGGTGCGATAGAGTTGACGTTAACCTCGCCACTGACGGCAATCGCTGCAAACGTAATCATAACCCCGACTACCGTACCCAACAGCCCCAAGAAGGGGCCACCACTGATGGCGATGGTCAACAGCACCATTTGGGCATTAAGTTTTTGCGACTCCCTCACCAACACCGCATCCATTGACGCTTTAACCGCATTCATCGCTTGGGCGCTTAATGCGGTATCAGTACCTTTATTTTTGGTCAGGCGGCGATTCATTTCTTCAACACCGACATGGTAAATGCGGTAAATGGAGGAACCGGTAAACGCGCCGTGAGTGGCCGTTAATGACAACAACATCGGGGATTCTTCAAAATCCGCGTCATTTTCATCATCTTCACGGTTTAAGGTGGTCAAGTCTTGGACGCTTAACGAACTAAACGCCTCTTCAAATTTTTTGTTTTCGCTATCGGTGCGGCTAAGCACAATGGCCTTGGAAATCATGACTATCCAGCTGATGACAAACATCACCGCCAAAATACCGATAATCACCCAACCGTCTATGGTTACGCTGTTCAGCGTACCCATAATGTAAGACTCGCCTTCTTCGCTGTCTGGCGTGGTGTCTTCACCGTAGGTCAAGACCGCAGAATTCGCCCCTTGCATTTGGCTGTCAAACTTGATGGCGTTGGCATCACGGGCAACCTTATAGACTACGAACTGATCCAGTAACCCAGAAAAACCTTTTGCCCCGCTAGTGTCGGCACCGATGGTCAAATCGCCAGCCAACTCCGCTAAAACCACCGGAAACGTACCGGCAGCCACGCCATTGACATATAGGCTAATATCGCTTGCGGTCGCGACCACGGCCAGATGCTGCCAAGCAGTGGCGGTTAAAGAGGCGTTTGCGGGGAATTCTTTTTTGGTACCAGTAGCGTCGATGACCTGTAGCACAGGGGTCAATTCCTTCAACGCCAAAGTAACGCCAGTACGTTGAAATATAACGGAATTTTGACCTTGCTCAACCTTCGCCCACGTTTCCGCCGTCCAGCCGGTGGTGGGCGCCATTGCCAATGAAGGCGCGGAAGCCACACGGATAATTTGGCCGCCTTGGAATGCGGCGGCGGCACCTATCAAGCCCCCCTCGCTAGTCGTAGCGCTGGCATCGGAGGCGACATGCGCATAAGCGGTCAAGTCCTTAATGCCCGCCGGGTCAAATTCATAAACCAACACTTCGCTGGTTTCAAAAGAGCCTGGGGCATCCTGACCGTCAACGGCTTCGGCATTGCCATAGTACAACCAGAAACTAGGTTCAGGATTGCTGGCAATATCCTTAGGCAATTTCACCCAGATAAAAGCCATTTCGTTAACGGGATCTAGTTTTTCGATATAAAATTTTAGCGGGGTCGCCTCGTCACCGGCCAATACCCTGATGTCCTTGCCTTTTTCGGCCAAGTCCAAAAAATAAGTGAAGTTGCCGGTATGCAAACGTACCAATGCAAAGCCATCGGCGGGTACAGTGACACCCTCCTGCTGCATTTTTTTGACATCAAGGCTTATTTTTTTCTTATAGCCCCATTCATCGTTCCACCATGCGGATGCGAATGACGGAAAGAGTGTTAAAAGAATCAGTAAAAGACCAAACCGTTTCATTGCTATTCTCAAATTCATAATTAATGCCTCGATTATCACAAATTTTCGTTACAGGATTATGACTAAACCGCCAATTGGTCGGGTAGGCGAAAAAATCACCCTAAAATCCAACAAAACTAACCCCTAAAATAAGTCGCCTAGTGTCAAAAGACAATATTCTGCATTGCGAATATATTAGTTTGCTAAAGTAAAATAAAACAAGGTACATTTATTGCTTTAAATAACCAACAGCCAAAAAAATGAAGTCGCTTTTATTCACCTAACCTGGCTGAATTGACAGTGCTGGCAAAAAAAAGCCAACTTCAAGGCACTTAGGGCTTGCCCTACTGAAAAACTACCTTAATATTTAGGGCTGAGATAAGCTTGATGCGTATTTTTGAACTAAATTGGTGCAGTTATTGACTCACACGCACCATCTCAGACTGGTTTGAGATGATATGCAACCCAATAACGGCATAAGATAGCAGTTAGAAACGTAAGCCACCTCCCCTAGCGGCATCTTGT
>JACXTQ010000332.1 GCA_016919605.1 Methylovulum sp. | reverse complement strand
GCCATCAGTTTTTACGCCAACCAGATAGGAGGCGGCTGACACCAAGGCCGTCGCTTCCGCCGCGACACTGCGGCCTCCGGCGGCTTCAAACACTTTCCCCGACACATAAAGCTGGTAGGTGGCGCTGGCAAAGCGTTGCAAATCCAGGTTAAGTGCGGCATCGCCGTTAGTATCGGTGGCGGTGGCCGTCAGCGTTTCCTTAAAACTTTCAATCGGTTTGAACTGGTTACGGAAATTGTAATCCTTATAAGCGGCAAAGGCGGGCAGGGCGGGCGATAACACCATTTCCGCCTCGACCCGCCGTGTTGCGGCGGGGCTACCAAACAACTGCATAGCATTAATGTGGGCCTGCACAGCTTGCGGTTGTAGCCACCCCGTTACCGCTTGCCCGCTCAGTTGGAGCTTTACCTTCATGCGATCCGGTTCAAAGTCCCGCACTTTAAAATCAACGCTGCCTATTTGTTGGCTGCGGCGGTTATTGCTGATCAGATAGAACCCGGCGGAGTATTCGCCCGTCGCCGAACTGTCTTGGGAGGTAAAGTCGATGCTGTCAAAGCCGCTGGCGGGCAGGTTAACGCGTTTGTTCAATACTGACAGGCCGCGTGGGTCGATAATTTCCATTTCCAAGGGCAGGCCTGCTAAACGTCCTTGCCAATCGGCAGTGCGGGTGATAAAGCCAATATGCGCAGTTTCGCCAGGACGGTATAAGCCCCTATCGGTAAAGGCAAACACGGACAATTGCTTGGGCGAGACGGCATTGTCGCTACCGCCAACATCAAAACGCGACAAGTCAAGTTTACGGTCTTCGCGGTTAATCGGCAAAAATGACAAATCATTGTCATAACTGACCACATACATCAAAGGCGTTTTTTCCCGCTCCAGTTCTTTAAGCGGTGGAAAATTGACCCGCCCAGTGGCATCGGTGATTTGCGAGAACACGGTTTGCCCGTTAATGCCGACCACATCGACACGGGCATCGCTGACTGGCTGGCCACTGGCTATTGATTGCACGAACACGTCTTGGCCGCCGCCGACACTGTTTTTGGCGATAATGCCCAAATCGGTCACTAATACAAAGCGGACATCGGGCGGGACATCGCTCGTTTCATTGAGATTCTCCGGGTTATAGGCTTGCACTTTGACCATGAACACGCCCCGATAACTGCTGGCGTTATTTTGCAGGTATTGGCCAACATCCAGGCTGTCATAAGAAGGTTTGCCAAAACCCGGATCATCGACAGGGCGTTTTTCCTCAAAATGCTCCACCAAAGTGTCCAGCGCATGGTCGCCTAAGTCCGGTTGGGCAAAGCCGCCTCTATTTTGATCGACCAAATGATGCAATTGTTTTGGTAACACACGGCCTATGTCGATTTTTACGCCATTAAGGCCACGGCTCATGTACGCCAATTTACGTTCACCCGTCAATGACAACAACGAGCCTTGGGATAGCCATTTGACGGCTTGGGGATAGGGTTGCACCGTTACGGTCGCCCAACTGTCCTGACGTGCGAGATAGCCACCGAAAGCCTGTGCGCCAGAGTCTATTTTAACCAGCACGGATCTGCCGACCGGGGCGGAAAACTTAAAGCCGTGTAAAGTGTCATAGTCTTTTTCAGTCGCTTGGGCGGTGATTGCAACAGGTTCGGCAAGGGCTGCCACGGCGCTGGTGACTTTGCCGGTTGACCAGGCATAAGGTTCTTCGCGCTCCTCTTCGCTGGCATTGGGCGGGTATTCGGGCAGCAACCAGACGTGTAGCTTGCTTTTCAGCACGTCCGTGCTGATCGGGGCGGTGGCGTTGATTAATAGCACCTGTTCGGGTTCAAAACGCTCATTGTCTATCAATGTCATGCTAATGCTATCAAAATTCAAGCGGTACAGGCCAGGTATCACGACATCGCGGTTAATGGTCTCGGTGGTGGCGTTACCCCCTAGGCTAGAGCGTATATCTTTTTGTAGCGACAGTTTTAAGGTGGTGTTTTCTTTGGGGACGGCCAGCACGCCCGAATGCAGGTAGGCGTGCAATTTGTAAGCATCGTAACTGATGGTGACGGGCGGGGCGGCGGCATTAAGAAAATGCAGGCCATCGGCCAAAGTCAGTTGGACTTTGTCGGCAAAATCGGCACTATCGACCGGATGGCTGAAATTGACGGTGGCGACCAATTGCTTTTGTGTGGGTTGCGTCGGGTCTTGGTAAAACTCGGCTTGGGTTATCTCGGCAGTAAACGGAGGGCTACGGAATTGCAAACTGTCGTGGGCCAATGTGATGGTCGGCGCCAAGAAGCCGCTATCGGAAAATTTGACGGTATAATCGGTGCTGATGCCCCAATCAGTTTTAGGGTAAAAGTTTAGGGTTTTATCATTTTCCCAAAACCAATGCCCATCCAACTGAGGTGATAAAGCAATTCCTTCGTAAACTGCTTTGCCGATCTTGTCAACGGGCGCCACAGGCTCGTCAAAAACGATTTGCAAATATCCAGGCTCGGCATGGCCTTGCTCGTCATAGCTAGTCGCCGTAGGGGACGTGACCTGATAATGCGTCAACACGGGTTTGGGCAAATGCGTATACCACCAAACGCCTAAACCCCCGCCTGTGGCGACTAATAGCAACACACAGCCAAACAGCCAGCCGCGTTTAGGGTTAAGCCGTAGCCATTGCCTATATTCGCCAAATCGCCACCCCAAGCCATGTAGCCAAGCAGGTGGCTGCCATGTCCAGTAACCTAATAATTGGGTTAAATAAAAATCGATGCCGTTGCCGATGATTAGCAAATAGCTCAACAGCAACAGCCCGAAATTTTTTAGTACGGCAGTAAGGCGAGTAGGCATGGACAACTCTCGAGACAATAGGCTTTAAGCCTAAAATCATACTTGAACTACGGGCGTTTGCGAAATTTTATCTTTACTTTAGGTTTTATCCGCTCGGTGTCGACAGGGTAAGCGCAGGAAAGAAGGGTTTCGCAAACCGACAAAGCTATTGTTTTCCCAAAAGTCTGCGGGTATGTTATAGCCTATTTTACAATGCCATACCCAGGAGACCGCCATGCACGATGTTCAAGAGACCGAAGCTGAAAATATTTTTGACACTTGGGATATTTACCAAAAAATTGTCAGTGCCAACAATATGTTCCATTTGGAAATTTATGCCGATGTCGCGGCCATCTTACAAACGCTTGAAGGCGGGTTTTCGGTGTTGGATTTGGGCTGTGGGGATGCGGTAAATTTAGCCAGTGTGCTTATGCCGTTGCCGGTAGGCCATTACTGCGGGGTCGATTTGTCTAAGACGGCACTGGCTCTTGCCGACCAAAACCTGAAAGGCTTGGCTTGTCCGATAGAATGGCGTTGTGGCGATTTGTTACAGGAACTGCATACATTGGATAAAAAATATGACGTGATTTTTACCAGTTTCGCCTTGCATCATCTCAATTACGCCGAAAAATGCGAGTTTTTTCAAGCCGCCCACGCACATCTTAATGCGGGGGGCTTCTTGTTGATGATTGATGTCGTCCGTGAGGAACATGAAGATTTGCCGGGTTATTTGGCCGCGTATTGCGGCTGGTTACGTGATGATTGGCAAGGCATTGACGGGCGCGAGAAAGCGATAGCTTGCCAGCATATTATGGAAAATGATTTCCCCGAAACGTTGCTGACTTTACAGGCTTTCTCGGTACAGGCGGGTTTTACGGCTTGCCGGACTATTAGCCGTTACCAATGGCATAACGTGTTGCGCTTTGATGCCGCTTCGGGCGCGTAAAATCCTGTAGGGCGCAGGAATGTCGGCAACGGCTTAGGCATTCCTGCGAGGACAAGCCCCATCAGAGTAGGTTACGGATGGAAAGCCAGGCTATAGTTGTGTACGGCATCGACCATCGCTTTAACATGCTCAGGATTGATGTCGGGCAAAATGCCATGTCCTAAATTGAACACATGCCCAGGGCCTGTGCCGTATTGGGTCAATATATGTTTGACCTTTGCCTGAATAATATCTGGTTGCGCATATAAGGTAATTGGATCCATATTGCCTTGCAGGGCCACCTGTTGGCCGACCCTGACTCGCGCTTGCCGGATGTCCGTTTGCCAGTCTAAGCCTAGGGCATCATAGCCGGTTTCGGCCATCGCCTCCAACCACAAGCCGCCACCTTTGGTAAAGAGGATGGTGGGGATAGTTTGCCCTGCCACTTCGGTGTGCAGTAATGCCCTGACTTGTTTGGCGTAACGTAGGGAAAATTCCAGATAATCCTCGCCCGTCAACACGCCGCCCCAAGTGTCAAACAACATTACGGCCTGTGCGCCCGCTTCGATTTGGGCGTTGAGGTACGCGGCCACCGCTTGCGCGAGTTTGTCGAGCAACAAGTGCATCGCGGCGGGCTGTTCATACATCAGGCTTTTCACTTTTTGGAAGCTTTTGCTGCTACCCCCTTCAACCATATAGGTGGCCAGTGTCCACGGGCTACCGGAAAAGCCTATCAGAGGCACGCTGCCTTGCAGATTTTTGCGGATTAAGGCCACGGCATCGACCACATAACGCAATTCAGCGGTGGGATCGGGGATGGGCAATCCCTGAATATCGGCTAGGCTGCGTAGCGGATTTTGAAATTTAGGGCCTTCACCTTCGGTAAAATGCAGGCCTAAGCCCATCGCATCGGGAATAGTCAAAATGTCGGAAAATAGGATAGCGGCATCAAACGCGAAACGACGTAACGGTTGTAAGGTCACTTCACAGGCTAGTTCAGGATTGGTGCACAGATTCATGAAACTGCCCGCCTGTTCGCGCACTTGCCTATATTCGGGCAAATAGCGGCCAGCTTGGCGCATCATCCAAACAGGGGTGCGTGGTGTGGGCTGTTTTAACAGGGCTTTAAGGAAAATATCGTTTTTTAAGGCTGTCATGTATTAAGGGGTGTTCTGGTTAGATTCCGTAGGATGGCTGGGGAAAAGCCTATTGGTTTGGCTCAGCCATTGAATGCCCAAAGCGATGGCGATCAGTAAAATCACTGCCGTGATAAGCAGGGCGAGTGTCCGGTCTGGTTTGGGATGGCGGTTAAAGCTGGGCAGGGCGGCGATGATGTTGCCCGGAACCCCGTGGGTGTTGCGGTACAGGGTCGCCACAACCGTATCGTTGACCGTCAGAGCCGATAAGCGCCGATCCGCCAAATATTGGAGAAATTCCCCGCATTGTTTTTCCGACAGCGGCGGCAGTTCAATCACCGAGCATTCGCCAATCAAGGGGTCGGAGCTGGTTTTTAGATATAGTTCATCCGGTGTCAACGCGAAAATGACCCGCAAACGGTGCTGGTCGGCATCCTGTAAAATCGCCGTGATAAGGCCTGGCATTAACAAACCGGCATCATCAATCACCAAAGCGGTTTTGTTGTGGCTGGTTTGTACCTGCTCGGCCAAGGCTGTGTGCAGCGTTGCCATGTCAAGCTCAGTGGTCGCCGCCAGTATGCAGCATTGCCATGATGGCAACTGCTTTTGTAAGGCGTTCAGCAAAGTACTCTTGCCTATGCCTTGCG
>JACXTQ010000331.1 GCA_016919605.1 Methylovulum sp. | reverse complement strand
GAAATGCTCAAAAAAGCCAAAGATAGCGGGATGCCGATTGAAGAGTTGGTCAAGCAGGGTGACTTGTTCGGCGATACCGATCCGGTTGTCGCACAAATGGCCTTGTTCATCAAAGACAATAACCGTAGTGCGGCACGGATGGGTGTGGCCTTTGAAGAAATGGCTAATTTTGTGTTGGCTGAACTCGAAAACAGGCAAAACAACAGTCTTTTTGTGGATGAACCTGAAATTAACATGGTTGATGTCCTGAAAGCCGCCAACGCCCAACTGCAAAAGAAATACGGTAGCGATGTAAAAGACATTGGCAGTGGCACAGGTGGATTCATTGATATGTTTACCGAAACGCGCGGGCAGAAAGCCGTTAGGGAGGCATTTATTAATAACCAGACTGACCCAAACGATGTTGTGGCCATCCAGGAAGAAGAAAAAAGTAATCCGGTTACCGAACCGCTAACTGATGAAATTGACCGTGACATAGTGGCCTTGAAAGAGGAAACCGACATTTATCGGTTTAATGACAGGTTGGACATTCTGGCCGGAAAAATAGCGCAAGCTGGGCTGATGGAGCAATACGACGCGCAGCTTAACGAATTGGCGGACAGGCTGACTGAGATGGAAGGCCGGGCAGGGGGTGTGTAATGGCTTTATCTTTTACCGAAAAACGCGCCCTGCAAAAAACTATCTTTGAACAACGGGCGGTATTGGCTGGCGGCGGTTTGACGTTTGCCGACAAGCGTAAAGCGCAAAAGCTTATTTTTGATGCTAGGGCTAAACTGACTGGAAAAGCCATGCCAGAACCTGTAGATTTAACGGGTAGGGCGAACTCAGATGGTTATGCCGCCGCTAAAGAATCAGGAAAAATGCCCAAGTTAGTGCCTAATTGGATTGATGAAATAGACAATGGCGACCAAGCCCTTATTGATGCGTTTATGGCCGGGGCAAAGCGATGGTTTGATGAGCAAGGCATTGTCTTGGCATCTGAGCCGGAATATACCCTAGAAGAAAAGCTGCGGCGGTTGCGGGAAAAGCATGGGAAAACCGATGAGGAATTTGCCCAAGTGACCACAATGCCAGATGCCGTTAAGGCTAATCCTAACGCCACTACGGCGATTGCCGATGCGGTTGCCGCCGCGCTAAACAATACCCAAGGGCAAGTGACTACCGGGGACGGGTTGGTTTGGGAGGTTAACCGTACATCGTTAAACAAAATGGTTGCGGCAAGCAATCAAGATGGGCTGAAGGCTTACCAGCGCGAACGTATCATCGCTATCCAGCACTTGGCGGAGCTTGCCAAGGCGGCGGTTAATCCGGTGGTTAGGGGGGATGACGGTAGGGATGAACAAGTGGAGGCTATTTTGGAATATAACGTGCCATTTGTTATTGAGGAAAAAAGCTTTAATGTAAGGCTGCTGTGTAAAAAATGGAAAAAGCCTTTTAAAAATCAAAAAAACAAAATGCACAGCATTGCAATGGATGATAGTGGGAACCCCGCCTCCCAAGCTGACAGTGATGTCATCGCAGACGGGCTGTTAATCAGCCTAGAATTGGTGTTGCTTGATGTGGTAGAAGGTGCGGACAATACCTTGGGACTCCCTGATCTGCCACCCACAGCTGATAACAATTTAAGCATACCACAACCACCAGAAAAGTCAAATGAACCTACATCTACGGACACACCCTTATCGATTCCCGCCGATAGTGACCCGATTATTGCACCTGAGGACATTGGGCAAGATGGCACGGAAAAAAGCGGGGCATTTGGTCTGCAAAAAGGCGGCATCAAAACCCGCGAAAAAATAAACCAGCAGGCCAAAGCCATCACCGAGCAACTCCGCGCCGGGAAAGACCCGGCAACCCTAACGGCGGACGAGCTGGACTTGCTTAAGCAGTATTCCGGCAAGGGCGGTTTGACCGTCAATTCCCAGCATGAATATTACACGCCTCGGCATGTTGCCGAGGGGGTTTGGGATGCCTTGAAAGAAAACGGTTTCGAATTCGGCAACGTGTTGGAACCCAGCACCGGTGCCGGGGTGTTTTTGGCTACTAAGCCTGCTGGCGTTATCGCCACCGGCACAGAAATCGATGCAACCAGCGCGACGGTGGCGCAGGTGCTTAACCCCGGCGATTTGGTGATGAATTCGTCTTTTGAGACGTTGGCCGCAAGCTATGATGATAACGTTTTTGATGCGGTTGTCGGTAACGTGCCGTTCGGTAATGCGCGGGGCGCGGCGGCTCATGATGGCCCACCGTACAAAAACGAAAAGCTGATTGAGCGGTATTTCGTGCAGCGGGTTATCGACAAGGTAAAGCCGGGCGGGCTGATTTGTCTGATTGTTCCGGTGAATATCATCCAGGCTAGGGGCAAGACGTGGGAAAAGTTCCGTATCGCCATCAGCAAAAAGGCGGAATTCTTGGGCGGCCACAAGTTGCCGTCTAAGACGTTCGGCAAACAAGGCACGGATGTGGTGGTGGACGTGCTGGTGATGCGTAAGCACGGTGCGGACTTTTTGGGGCGTGTCGATGATTTGCCTTTTAATGCCCTGAAAGCCGCCAATGTGGTTTGGGATGAGTTTGTGGAAGGCCGTTATTGGCAAGGGGAGGGCAAGAAGTTTATCAAGGGCGAGTTTGTGCCGAAAGACTCTACCAAGTTTCGTGATTCCGATAAGGTTATCGCGGCCGCAAACATGACCGACGAAGGGCTTAAGCGGTCGCTGGCGGTAAAATTCCATTCGCGGATTGATTGGGATGCGTTGGACAGTGCCGAGCCGATTGTGCGTAATTATTCCGAAGGCGATACCCGCAGCATCAATGGGTTGGATTATGTGCTTAAGAATGGGCAATGGGAAAAAGTGGTTTACGATACCCAAAAGGCCGAGCTGGATGCCGACACTTACGGTGCGGCTTCGCTGGAAGCCCTTGCCGGCCTATTTGCTACCGATGCGGGGATTTTGTCGCTGAATTGGGCGCAGCTTGAGGCCAATTTGAAGGCGTTTCCTAATAAGATTCCGGCGCATGTTAAGGACGCGTTCCGGTTTTCTGAGTTGCAGCCGCCTGAATACCAATGGCGGGCATTCAGGGGCGCGGTTATCGGGGCAAAAATCGAAAGCTATCTGAACGGCGACAACGGCGAGGCCGATCCCCAAGCCGAATTGGATGCAATCAAGGAGCTGATCCTGCATGAAGTGATCCAGTACGGACACCCGAAAGACATAAGCGGGTTGGTGCTGGCCGGAAAAGAGTCCAAGCGGCTGGGCATGTTCATCAATTCGGTGGACGAGGCGGGCAATTTTTCGCCGTTGCTTGATTCCGGCATGATTACGCCTGAAACCGACGGCTATAACGCAAAAGACCCGTTGTCGATCATTGCCTACCTGTTCGAGCAGAACCAAGACCCCGTAGAATTAAGCACCTTCTTGTCGATGTATGAGGGTGAGGCGCGGCTTGAGGACTTGGGCGACGTTGCCGACTTGCCCGGCATGGCCGTTTCGCCGGACGGGTTCATTTATCCGTTTGACCAATACTGTTCTGGTGATGTTTTTCCGAAAATGTTGGCAATGCGCGATGCCATGCTAGACGAAAAAGACCCGCGCATTATTGCGGCGTATAAGCGGCAAATCGCCAGT
>JACXTQ010000330.1 GCA_016919605.1 Methylovulum sp. | reverse complement strand
GCCAACGTCCATGATGAAGGCTCTCTGGCCTCGCTGTCGGCAATAGCCCAGACAGAGTTTAAAAGCCCTGCCATCGGGGCGGTGATGGCGCAGGTTGCCGCCAATACCCAACCCAAAACGGCATCACCGACACACACCCTCGCGGGGCATGGCATCCCCCATTTACAACAAGGTATGAAGATCAATAAATAAGATGTTAGTTTTAAAAGCCAATTGGCCATCACAACCATCGCGACACCGTTTATATCGACCCCCTATATTGGTGTAGTCAATAGCTCCCAATACTTTGACCTCAATTGTAAAGCGTCTTTGGTTGTCGTGCCTTTATAAGCTAACGCCGCCCGATGTTACGCCCCGATTACCCAAAAAGTGCGTAACATCAGGCCATTTATCCCGCTAAATCAACTATCTGCCAACTGCCGATAAGCACCACGGCAGTACAAAAGCGGCTGCCCTGAGCGGCAAATGCTGTTTTGCACTTCACCGACGACAATCCAATGCGTTCCCGCCTTAACCCTGTCCACAAGCTTACATTCTAATACCATCAAGCTTTCCGTCAATACCGGCACACCCGTATCACCAGTTTGCCAAGGGGTATTGGCAAAGCGTTGCTCTTGGCTACAGCCGCCTGCAAATTGATTGGACACGTCTTGTTGTTGCTCGGTCAACACATTGACGGCAAAGCGCTGGCTGTCAACAATGCCCTCCCCCGTATCGGCCTGTGCGTTCAGGCATACCAAAATTTGCGGCGGCTCGACCGAAACACTGGTAAAAGCAGTGACCGTCATGCCTTGATTACCGAATTTTTCCGAATAAGTTGTCACTACGGAAACGCCGCTGGCCCATAGTTGCAACGCTTTTTTAAAATCATCGACGCTAACAGTCATTTATCTTTTCCGGTTGTTAATGTTAGAGGTCTGCCTATCAGTGCAGATACTGCCAGTATAGCATGAGCCGATTATAGGCGGATGTGCTTGTCGAGCCAAAATTCAGCTACAATGCCCCAACCCACGCCAATTAAAGAGGGCAAGATAACCGTTGCCCAAAACCACCACCTCATGACTGCCGACCCTTCCGCCAATTACCTGCTTATTATCGCCAGTTCTGCACGAATGCTGGTGCAAGCGGCGTATCAGGAAGGCTTTAAGCCCTTGGTAATTGATTTATTTGCCGATACCGACACCCAGCACTATGCGAGCGCTTGGCGGCAAGTTGCGTCCTTAAGCGTGTCGGCCCTAATCCCAGTATGTGAGCATTTTTTCAGCCATTATCCGGTGGCCGGAATAATTTATGGCAGTGGTTTTGAATCTTTCCCAGAAAGTTTGTCTTACTTGCATAAGAAAGGGGTAATGCTGGGCAATACACCGGAAACGTTTGCCAACATCATTAATAAGCGAACTTTTTTCACCGTGCTGGATGAGCACCTTATCCCCTACCCTGACAGCGTTTTTAGCGCCCCCGATAGCGGCGCTTGGTTAAGCAAGCCCTTATACGGGCAAGGCGGGATCGGCATCAAACACTGGCGGCCAGGACAACCGCCCGATGGCCTTTATTGGCAAACCTATCAAACCGGCATACCGCATTCGGCGTTATTTCTCGCCGATGGGCAAAACGTGCAAGTGTTGGGCTTTAACCAACAGTGGACTGTGGCTGATGGCGAACAAGCGTTTCTGTTTGCAGGGATCATCAATAGCACGGACTTGAGCGACAGGCACAAAGCCTTAATAACTGACTGGTTGGCAACATTAGTGCCGATATTTAAAATCAGGGGCTTAAATTCCTTGGATTTTATCCAAGAGGGTGACACGCTTTGGCTATTGGAAATCAACCCGCGCCCATCGGCCAGTATGCAGTTATATACCGGCGACGTATTGACCCGACATATCAACGCCTGTGCAGGTCGATTGCCCGATAATCCGTTGCCCGATAGCGGGGTTTGCGCCTATCAGATTGTTTACGCACCGGATACAGTTTATATTCCCAGTACGATAGCTTGGCCTAAAGAATGCGTGGATGTGCCGCTTTCCGGCACTGTTTGTCGCACAGGGCAACCCATTTGCAGTATCATTGTGCACCAGAAAACCACACAAACCGTGTACGAACAGTTACAATATCAACACCGTGCTATTTTTAGCCAACTATCCGTAGTCAACCACCCTTCTTAACAAAAAATAAACAGGTTTTTATCCTCATGGAATTCAAAGCTAGTGTGAACAAACTCGCCCAACCGTTAGTGCAAGAACTGCTCGACAATGCCGACAAACTTAGATTGCATCTGCACACGCTGGACAATGGCTGCACCATTATTGATGCAGGTATCAATGCCCCAGGTGGCTTGGAAGCCGGACGCATCATTACGGAAATTTGTCTGGGCGGTATGGGCACGGTATCACTGTCACACAGCGCCTACACGGAAAAATGGCCGCTGACCGTCAATGTCCATAGCACCAATCCGGTGCTGGCGTGTTTGGGCAGCCAATATGCAGGTTGGAGCCTGTCCCATGAAAAATACTACGCCTTAGGTTCTGGGCCGGCACGGGCAATGGCGACCAAAACCAAAGAAGGTGTCAGCCAACCTGTTGAAGAATTGTACAAAGAACTGGCTTATCAGGATGCTGCCGAAAAAACCGTGCTGGTAATTGAAAACGACAAAATCCCCCCTGTGGAGATTGTTGACAAAGTCGCCGCCGCTTGCGGTGTGGCCCCTGCCAACCTGACCCTTATCATCACACCCACCAGCAGCCTGGCCGGTTGCGTACAAGTCGTAGGCCGGGTTTTGGAAGTGGCCATGCACAAAGCCCATGCCCTGCACTTTCCGCTGGAACACATCCTTGACGGCAGTGGCAGCGCCCCGCTGTGCCCGCCCCATCCTGATTTTGTCCAAGCGATGGGACGCACCAACGATGCAATTTTGTTCGCAGGCTTAGTGCATATTTTTGTCAAAGGCTCGGATGCGGCGGCGGAACAACTCGCCAACGAACTGCCCAGCTCCACATCCAAAGATTACGGCAAACCGTTTGCGCAAGTCTTTAAAGAATATAAATATGATTTCTTTAAGGTCGATGCCATGCTGTTCAGCCCAGCCAGCGTAATTGTCACCGCCGTGGAATCGGGCAAAAGCTTCCGTGCCGGCCGTTTTGACAATGAATTCTTAAACTTTTCATTTAG
>JACXTQ010000329.1 GCA_016919605.1 Methylovulum sp. | reverse complement strand
TAGTTCCGGCACTGGATTTTATGATAATCTATGACACATGCTGATACAACCTATTTTATACAAGCTTATTAATCAATGACTTTTTGAGGTGTTTTGATTTTTTATGATTCGTGAGTTTGGCGGACTCTTTCTCCACCAAACAAGCATCCGCCGGGGTGCAAAGCAGTACCAAAACCCGCAAGCCGCAAGGCTTAGCGGGTTTTTTATTGTCCGGTGAAGTGCAACCCAGTACATTGACATACCGCCATTTGTGGCGGTATAAATGGCGGTATATCCCATATTGCTGGAGCTTATACCGTCTGCCCCTATCAGATACCGCCATTAAGAACGCGAAACCCAGCCCTGATAAGCCTTATAAGCTAACCTTACCGATACGGTAATAAACCCTTGCCGGATATACCGTGTTTATCGTTAGCAATAAGGACGTTAATGAGATTGCCGCGTGTTTTGCCAGCGATAGCGTTAAGATCAATGTCAACCAGCTTTTTAAATTATTGTCGCCACCTACCAAACTTAAAACGATTTGAGGATGATGGAAATGAACGCCCAGCAAGCTAATTTATCCGCAGCGCATAGTCTTTATGTGCTTTATGAAACGTTGCCAGAAACTGTACAACGCGAATTTTTAACCGAATTGTGGTTAAAAAAACGCCAGCAACTTGAAAGTGTCGCCACCACCGCCCCCTTAACGGCAGGCAGCCGTAATGGCGTTGTTTTTGGCATCATGGAAGGCGCGTTTAATGTCCCCGATAACTTCGATGAGCCATTGCCCGAAGCCGCCGAAAATTTGTTTTATACCCCGACATTATGAACATCCTGTTAGATACGCACATCTTATTATGGTTTTTAGCTGACACCAAAAAATTACCAAAAGAAGCTGTCAAACACATTAAAGACGCTGAACAAGTGTTTTTTAGTCCTGTGAATTTATGGGAAATTGGCATTAAAACGACTATTTGGGGTGAATATCGCCTAAGCAATATAGAAGATGTGTATGCGGGGTTACTTAAGGCGAATGTGCAAGAGTTGGTCATAATGTCGGCTGACACTATGTTGGCGACACAACTGCCAATGATTCACAAAGACCCTTTTGATCGTTTGCTTATTGCACAAGCACAGAACAATCGCTGTTATCTGCTCACGGTTGATGACAAAATCAAACAGTATGCAATGCCTTGCGTTAGGGTGGTATAAAGCATGAAGCTTAAGTTTAAACAACAAGCCTATCAAACCAACGCCGTCGAGGCGGTGGCGGCTTGTTTTGCGGGGCAACCGTACAGGGCGGCTATCGCTTATCAGTCTGACAGCCCCGCCGTACAGGCCACTTGGGTGGATTCGGGTTTTGCCAATAGCCCGCTGGTGCTGGATTGCGCCCAACTGCCCAACAACATCAATCGGGTGCAACGTGAACGGCAATTGCCCGTATCGGCGGCTTTGAGCACCGATAGCATTAGTACTGTCAATTTAACGGTTGAAATGGAAACCGGCACGGGTAAAACCTATTGTTATATCAAAACCCTGTTTGAGCTGAATAGACTCTAAACGGTCAAATTTTCGTTTTTTGGAGTGCGGTTTCCTTGACCGCAACCAGCGGGCAGGGAGGCCCGCGCTCTACGGCTGAAAAATTACGCGGTTTGATTACAGATGGTTTTTTTCGGCTGAATAACCGTAAAGGGGTTCGGTGGGCTGGATTCAATGCGATAATAGAAACTATTTGCCACCCAGACATAAAAGGATTCTATGCCGCTTTTGCATTGGCTTACCCGTGACGTTGACATTCACGCCGCCACCCATGCCCCTTACCGCTTGCTGGAAGAAGTGCCGGCGCTTTCCCAAGGCGATGGCGACCCCGGCAACCTGCTGATACAGGGCGATAACCTTGACGCGCTGAAAGCCTTACAGCCTTATTACGCCGGAAAGGTGAAGTGCATTTTTATCGACCCGCCTTATAACACCCGCAGCGCGTTTGAGCATTACGACGACAATCTGGAGCATACCCAATGGCTGGCGATGATGTACCCGCGCCTTGAATTGTTGCGCAGCCTGTTATCAGAAGACGGGAGCATCTGGGTAACGATAGACGACAATGAGGCGCACTATCTTAAGGTGATTATGGATGAGGTTTTTGGACGCAGAGGATTTGAAAAATCCAAAAAATATTTTCAAGCTAATGTAATTTGGCAGAAACGTACATCACCTGATGCCAGATTATCATTAGGTGCAGCACATGACCATATTTTTGTATATGCCAAAGACCCTGAAAAAGTTAACTTGAATAAACTTCCGTTATCAGGAGAAAAAGCCAAAAACTTTAAAAATCCTGATAATGACCCCAGAGGGGCTTGGGCTTCAACAGATTTTACAGGTCAAATCGGACATGCAACTGCTAACCAATTTTATACAATTGTTACTCCAGCAGGGAAAAAGTTTCCACCACCAAAAGGGAGGTGCTGGGCTTTAAATGAAGATTCATTTTATACACTTGTTGAACAAGGTAGAGTTTGGTTTGGAAAAGATGGTAATTCTAAACCAAGGCTTAAACGTTACCTTTCGGAGATTGAAGGAATTGCCGCATGGTCATGGTGGCCTAATGAAGAAGTAGGTCACAATCAAGAGGCAAAAAAAGAGATAAACGCTATTTTTGGGGCCGAAGAAGCATTTACTACCCCAAAGCCTGAACGATTAATGCAACGAATTTTGCAGCTTGCAACAAACGAAAACGACCTAGTCCTAGACAGTTTCCTAGGCTCAGGCACAACCGCCGCCGTCGCCCATAAGATGAACCGCCGCTATATTGGCATAGAAATGGGCGGCCATGCCGAAACCCATTGTGTGCCGCGTTTGCGCAAGGTGGTTGATGGTGAGCAGGGCGGCATTTCCAAGGCCGTGGGCTGGACGGGCGGCGGCGGCTTCCGCTTTTATCGGTTGGGCGTACCCGTGTTTGATGAGTTGGGGCATATTTCCCAAGGCATCCGTTTTGCGCCCTTGGCGGCGCATATCTGGTTTGTGTCAACGGGCATCCCGTTTACGGGGCGCATCGACTCGCCGTTTTTGGGCAGCCATGACGGGGTGGGCTATTATCTGCTGTACAACGGTATCTTAGGCGACAAGCGACCGGATGGCGGCAATGTCCTGACCTTGAAAGTCTTGGCGGATTTGCCTCCTTATGACGGGGATAAAGTCATTTTTGGCGAAGGTTGCCGTTTGGGTGCGGAACGCCTCAGCCGTGCGGGCATCACCTTCCGGCAAATCCCTTATGAAATCAAAGCGCGATAGGCGGCCAGGACAATGGAACTAAAAAAATTTCAAACTGATGCCCTCGCCACCCTTGAGGCTTACCTTGGGCAAGCCTTGCTGTTGGGCAATCCCGAACAGGCGTTTATCCAAACGTTGCGGCAACAGGAACCGGACAAGACCCCGCCGCCTTACCGCACCCTGCCCAAACTCGCGGGCGTTCCTAATGTGTGTCTGCGTTTGCCGACGGGCGGTGGTAAAACCCTGTTGGCGGCGCACACTATCGCCGTGGCCGGACGCGCTTATCTGGAGAAGGATTTTCCGGTGGTGTTGTGGCTAGTGCCGACCAATACCATCCGCGCCCAAACCGCCGAAGCCTTAAAAAAGCCCGCGCACCCGTACCGTGCAGCGATAGACGGGGCCTTCGCGGGGCGGGTGTCGGTGTTCGACATTAGCGAGATTGAACAAATCAGGCCGCAAGATTTGACCGAACGGGTCACTATTGTGGTAGTGACGATCCAAAGCCTGCGCACCAGCAACACCGAAGGCCGCAAAGCCTATGCCCATTCGGAAAATTACGAGCCGCATTTTGCCGCTATCCCTGCCAATGCGGCGGGGCTGGAGCGCGGCCACGATGGTAAGATCAAGTTTTCTTTTGTCAATCTGTTGGCGTTCCACCGCCCGTTAATTTTGGTTGATGAGGCGCACAAGGCCGGCACTAGCCTGTCTTTTGATATGCTGGCGGCGTTGCGCCCGTCGTGCATTGTCGAGTTTACCGCCACGCCCAATACCGACCCGCGCACCGGCAGCAACGTGCTGTTTCGGGCTTCCGCCGCGCAAGTGCGGGCGGCGCAGATGATTAAGTTGCCGATTATCCTGACCGAGCATCCCGACTGGCGGGCGGCGGTGCATGACGCGATAGCCACCCGTGCGCGGTTGGCGGTGACGGCACAGGATGACCCGCGCTATATCCGCCCGTTAACGCTGTTCCAGGCGCAGGACAAAGGGCAGGAAGTGACTGTGGAAGTCCTGAAACAGCACCTGCTTGACCATGAGCATATCACGCCGGAAAAGATCGCCATCGCCACGGGCGCACAACGCGAATTGGACAGCCTAAACCTGTTCGACCCCGCTTGCCCCGTGGACTTTATCATCACGGTGGAAGCCCTTAAGGAAGGCTGGGATTGCGCTTTCGCCTATGTGCTGTGTTCGGTGGCGAATATTGGCAGCGCCACCGACATTGAACAGTTGTTAGGCCGTGTGTTGCGGATGCCTTATGCGCAGAACCGCCCCAATGCCGCCTTAAACCGCGCCTATACCCACGTCACTAGCCCGCGTTTTGGCGCAGGCGCACACGCTTTGAAGGATGCGCTGGTACAAAAAATGGGCTTTGAGCCGGACGAGGCCGCCACGTTGGTGGAACAGCGGCAAACTGACATCCCAGGTTTTGATGTTAATACCGACTTGTTCAATATCGCCCCGGTCTTGCTGGAAACTGTGGACAGCGCACCTGATTTGACGGGGCTGGCCGCCGAGGTGGCGGAGCGGGTGCAGGTGGTGACGCAAGCGGATGGAACCGTCACCCTGACCGTGCAGGGCGAGATTACCGAGGAATTGGAACAACGCCTAGTCGCCGCCGTCGCCCCTGAGCGGCGCCATGCGATAAGCGAGTCGGTGCAAAGTTACCGTATCACCTACCGTAACAGTATCGCCCCTGTCGAACGTGGCGAAAAGTTTGCCGTGCCGCGCCTGTTTTTGAATGTCCAAGGCGAATTGGAGCTGGCCGAAGCGGAGTTGATCCTTGAATTGGGCGGCTGGACGCTGAACGATTACGCGGCGGAATTGACCCCGACGGAGTTTGCCATCAGCGAAACCGCCGAACGGTGGGAAGTGGACTTAAAGGGCGATAAAGTCGTTTATCAGCACCTAGACCAAAGCAACCAACTGGAATTGGGTGCGCTTAAGCTGGATTGGACGGACTTGGCGTTGTCGCGTTGGCTGGACGGCCAATGCCGCCAGCCGGACATCACCCAGCCCGTGCTGTTGGAGTTTTGCCGCAAGCTAGTGGCTTACCTCACCGGACAGCGCAATATCCCCTTGCATGAGTTGTTACGCTTTAAATACCAGCTTGCCAAGGCCACACGGCAAAAAATTGCCGATTACCGTACACAGGCCTCTGCCCGCGATTACCAAACCTTTTTGTTTGCCCCACAAGCCCAGGTGGTCACGAGTTTTGCCGATGGCTTTGCTTTTGACAACCGCCCTTATCCGGCGGCGTGGTTTTATAACGGGGCGCAGCAATTTAACAAGCACTTTATGGGCCGTGTCGGCGAGCTTAAAAGCACGGGTGAAGAGTTCGCCTGTGCGCAATTGCTCGACCGCTTACCGCAAGTCAAGTATTGGCTCCGTAACCTGTCAAACCAACCGCGCACG
>JACXTQ010000328.1 GCA_016919605.1 Methylovulum sp. | reverse complement strand
CGTTAGCGAATCCAAGGTTTATTGCGAGAGTGATATAGAAGATTTAAAGCGACTGAATGAGTTGTTTTCAAAAAAATATGTTTTTGAAAAAAATCAAGTCGTACAATGGAAAAAAGGCTTAAAAAATAGAAGGTTCCCTACACAATTTCAGCCTGCTATTGTAATTGATATTTTAAATCCCCCCTTATTAAGCAATGAAGAAAAGCCAGGTAGTCCTTATTTTAGAGAGCCTTTGGATATTGTCTTAGGCTTTATTGATGAAAGTGATGGTGATTTTATGGCTTTTCATTATGATAGCAGAAGGTTTGAACCCTATAAAAAAGAAGTTAACATAGAAACATTTAATAAAAACTAAGGAAACACTACATGCAAGTTTATTACGACAAAGACGCCGACTTATCTATCATTAAAGCAAAAAAAGTGGCGATTATCGGTTACGGTTCACAAGGCCATGCCCACGCGCTCAACCTGAAGGAATCAGGCGTTGAAGTGGTCGTCGGCCTGCGGGCGGGTTCGCCTTCCGTGGCTAAGGCGCAAGCCTGTGGGTTGACGGTGTTGGATGTTGCCGATGCCGTTGCCGCCGCTGACATCGTAATGATTTTGACCCCTGATGAGTTTCAGGCACAACTGTATAAAAACGAAATTCTGCCCAACATCAAACAAGGTGCGGCTTTGGCATTTGCCCACGGCTTCTCGATTTTGTACAACCAAGTCGTGCCGCGTGCAGACTTGGATGTCATCATGATCGCCCCGAAAGCCCCAGGTCATACCGTGCGTTCCGAATTTGTCCGTGGCGGCGGCGTGCCTGACCTGATTGCCGTGCATCAGGATGCTTCAGGTATGGCGAAATCCATCTGCTTGTCTTATGCCTCCGCCATTGGCGGTGGCCGTTCCGGCATTATTGAAACCACGTTCCGTGATGAGGCGGAAACGGATTTGTTCGGTGAACAAGCGGTTCTGTGCGGCGGTGCGGTCGAATTGGTCAAAGCCGGATTCGAAACCTTGGTGGAAGCCGGTTATGCGCCAGAAATGGCCTATTTCGAGTGTTTGCATGAACTGAAGCTGATTGTGGATTTGATGTATGAAGGCGGCATTGCCAACATGAACTACTCCATCTCCAATAACGCCGAATACGGCGAATATGTCACCGGCCCTAGAGTCATCAACGAAGAAAGCCGTTGGGCGATGCGTGAAGCCCTGAAAAACATCAGAAACGGCGAATACGCTAAACAATTCATCATGGAAGGCGCGACTAACTATCCAGAAATGACCGCCAAACGCCGCTTGAACGCCGAACATCCTATTGAAGTGGTCGGTGCGCAATTGCGTAGCATGATGCCTTGGATTAAAGCCAACCAAATTGTTGACAAAAGCAAAAACTAAGCTTTTTGGGTAGGTCGCCCGCTTATCAATGGCGGCTACCTACATGGCTATACGTTAAACCGCCGAATATTTCTTGTAGAGGGAATGCGGCGGTTTTTTTTATTGTCCTGCATCAGATAGACACCCGCCGTTTGCCAAATAAAGCTAAAACTGGCGGATGCGTGGCGTGCCCTCTAAGCGATTTTGGTGCAGCAGGCTGATGTTCGCCCTATCTCCTTTCATAGACCCTCAATCCCACGTTTTCCACACTTCGGTTTTTATGAGATTAATTTCAACTGTTTTACTTATTATATTGCTGACGGTTATCTGTGGTTGGCTCAGTAACCAACCCCAAGATGTGGGTGCCGATGTTCCGCAAGGCAAGCTTAATAGCTTGTCTTTTGCGCCGTTTTGGGAGGGGCAGGGGCCTTTGGAGGCGGTATTCCCCAGCGTTGCGCAATTGGACTCGGATTTGCGCCTGTTGAGCGAAAAAACCCACTCCATTCGCACTTATGCCAGTGATGAAGGCACTATGCCGGAAATTCCCGCCTTGGCACGCAAATACGGCTTGACCATGATCCAAGGGGCTTGGTTGGGCGGTATCGAAAAAACTAATAAATTGGAGGTTGATGAGGTTATCCGTTCCGCCAACGCCAACCCAGATGTCGTCAAGCGGGTGATTGTCGGTAATGAAGTACTGTTGCGCGGCGATTTGGAGATAAAAGAACTAATCGGCTATATCAGGACGGTCAAACAGGCAATTAAGCAGCCGGTATCTTATGCTGATGTCTGGTCGATTTATATGAAATATCCAGAATTGATTAAGGAAGTCGATTTTATCACTATCCATATCTTGCCTTATTGGGAAGACGAGCCGATTCCCGTCGATCAGGCACCCGTTCATATCGAACACATTTATAAGCGTGTCCAACACGAAGCCCAAACGGTTGCCCAAGGCAAACCCATTTTGATTGGTGAGTCAGGGTGGCCCAGCGAAGGTCGCCAGCGTGGTTGGGCTGTGCCGGGTGTGGTCAATGAAGCTAAATTTATCAGGGGGTTAATTGGCGTGGCTAACGCTAATGGTTTTGACTATAACATTGTCGAAGCGATTAACCAGTCTTGGAAAAGTGAGTTGGAGGGTGTGGTTGGTGCCAATTGGGGTTTGTTTTCGGTCGATAGGGAAGAGGTATTTCCATTGACGGGCAAGGTTTATGAAGATCCGCACTGGTATCAGGCCTGGTTTGTCGCCATTGCCTTGTTTGTCGGTGCGGCTTTGGCGTGCCGTAAACATTTGCAGGCGTTGCCGCCATTGCCATTGGCGGTATTGTTGGTGATAGGGCAGGTGTTCACCTTGTTATGGACACACCAGGTCGAATTATTGTGGTATACCAGCTATACGTTGTGGCAACGCCTATTCACGCTATTGACGGTTGGCCTGAATATGGCTCTGGCGGGGCTAATAGTGCAATACGCTTATGTTTTGTTGACAAAACAATCGGTCAGCGAAAAGTTTGCAGGCTGGTTTTATCAGCTATACTTAGGGTTTGCTGGTTTTGCGTTGTTCAAAACGTTTTGTTTGGCGATTAATGGCCGTTATATCAGTTTCCCCCTACTGACGATGGCGATTGCGGTGACAGGTATGGTCGTGCTGATGCTGATAGGGCTTGCCAGCCAGCGCAACGAGGGTTCTGGCATCGCGTTGTTGCCGGGCAGCAAACGCTATTCCCAGGACAAATGGCTGGGCTACGCGATGCTGGTCGCGGGTTTAGGGCTTGTCATCGGTGAGACTGTGGAATTTTTTCAAAGCCGCGATTTGATCTTGGCTTATCCGGGATGGGGGGAGCGGTTGGCGCTATCGTTACGTTTTACCTTGACCAACCGGCAACTGGCGCAATGGCTGATGTGCTTGCTGGTGCTGACCGCCCCCTTATGCTTTGTTAAGGGTAAAAATAAAGCGGTAATCGCTTGATTATGCTATGCTTACCGTCAAATGCCAGCACTTGGCCTTGACGGTAAGCATTTAATTAGGCACTGACCTGGGCGATCCAGTCTTGCAGATTATAATAATTGGTGATACGGGCGACTTTGTTGTCACGGACATCAAAAAATGCCCCGGCGGGCAAGCGATATTTTTGTCCTTGTGCTATCGGCAAGCCTTCGTCCGTTTGCAAATATTCGCCGAGCACGACAAATTCGGCGGCGGCACGGCCGCCGTCGGCAGTGGCCATGATGACCATATCGACTAATTGCTCTTTGTAGTTATGGTTCATGCAGGCCATAAACTGAGTAAACGCTTCCTTGCCGATTTCCCGCCTGCCTTGGTTAATGTCATGGATGACATCATCGGTGAGTAAATTCAAAAAAGTATCCATGTCTGCGCTATTAAAAGCCGCATAGTATTGTTCAATAAGGTTTATGGTGTTTTGATTCATAAGAGTCCTGTCAGCAAAAATCAGGTTAAAAGACAGCTATTTTATAATTAATTAATTAATTGGTGCGGATTATTTTGTCAGGCCTTTAACAGTGAATAATGCACAAACGATTTTGTTGGTCAACGGGCTTGTAAAATGATAATTTAGTTCTATTCTCTAACTTTAACCCATAAAATAATAATTAATGGCTGTTGATTCTGATTTGATTGTTTGTGACAACGAAGACAAAAACCAGCCTTTGCAGGGGCTGCCGTTTTTTTGTTTGCAAAATGCCAATACGCTGTATTCTCCAGAGCTGTTAGGCTATACCGATTTTTTGCAAAAAGTCGTCTTCCGTATTGCCAGAAAGCCTAAAAACCTAATAGCCCATATCCAGCGGATTTATTTGTGTTTCCAGAAGGATTTGAATGAACAGCTGTTCGCAGCTATTATTGATTTTTTGGTCATTTTAAACAAGCGTGGCCAGGCTATCAGTTGGCGGATCTTGGTGGGGACAAAATCCCGCCTCAGCCCCGCCCAATTTACGCTTATCAAAGATTATTTAAAAGATGAGTTTGCTGATCCACTTTTGTTGAAAGGCAACCAGTATTCCATTTGTAGCAGGGGCATCATAGGGGTAAGCGAACTGGTCTGTTATATCGACACGCAAGGCCAACCTGACCATGATCCCTTGGACATAGCGCGTGACCATATCGAATATAGCCAATTGGAAGAAGCTAAACAAGTGCTTGAAAAAGCAGTATTAAAACAACCGGTACGCATAGAATTGCAGCATGAGCTATTGGCTCTCTATCGCTCCACACGAGATCCGGAAGGATTTAATAATATGTTAAGTGAATTAAAACGCTTGGAGTTGGATATAATTGATGAATGGAATCAACTGAACAATTTCTTTGAAGGTCAAAATGGCAACGGATAAAAATAAAAATCCATTAAAAGTTGCGTTGCATGGCATGGATGAGCGTAGCTATAAAATGATGGCAATGTATTTGCAAGGGCCTTGTAAAGGCGCGGCTATGGTGGTCAATGGCCAAAGTGCGGAAGT
>JACXTQ010000327.1 GCA_016919605.1 Methylovulum sp. | reverse complement strand
GCTTTTAAGATAGGCCATTCACGCCATTCGTCACCCTACACTGAATTTCCAGGCTCTTTTAGTGGAAAATTGCACGGAAATTGCCTGATAGTTTCAGTTTATTAATTTCCAGTTAGAGCCATGTTTGACTTTACTGCCAACACCATTGCTTGTTTGATGCAGCAACATCGTAGCGAGCTATTACGCTTTTTAGCGCAACGAGTAAGCTGTCCAGAAACCGCGCAAGATATTTTTCAGGAAACCTTTATCCGTTTTAACGGTTATGGCCAAAAAAATGCCGTGGAAAACCCTCGCGCTTTTCTGTTCCGCATTGCCGCCAATTTAGCAACCGATTATTTGCGTAGCCAATCCCGGTACGCTTATCATCAACCTGAGCATGACCATGCTCTTGCTAAACTTGAAGATCCGGCCTTATCGATTGAGGCCGCCGTCATTTCCCAGCAGGAATTTGAGTTGTTAATACAGGCATTGCAGGATCTGCCACCAAAATGCCGCGACGTTTTCATTATGCTACGCCTTAAGCACTAAAGTTATGCCCAGGTGGAGCAGGAACTTGGCATTTCCAACACCATGATTTTAAAATACCTGAACCGCGCCCTCACCCAATGCCGTGAACGGCTGGAAGCTGATGGTGAGAATCGCTAAACGTGGGTGATATTTTCCGGCACAGCATTCGTCTTATAATGACCGGAACACCGATTCGGCTGGCAGGTAAATGAACAAAAAACCACTTCTTCAAGACAACACCGCTAAACAAGCCGACTATTGGCTCGCTTTGCTGCACTCGCCGTTATTTGATCGCCAGCAACAACAAGCTTTCCGGCGATGGCTTGCAGAGCATCCGGCAAACCGTATCGCCTTGCAAAAGTCGCAAGCATTCTGGCAAAAAATGGAGACATTGGATTCGGCGCAACTGGCCTTATTGGAACAACGTTTGGCTGATAATGCCGCGCCTGTGGGCAAACCTCAAGCCAAACCCTTTTTTATCGGTATTTGGCTGGCTCCTGCGTTGGCGTGTTGCTTGTTATTGCTGATGCCAGGCTGGCAGTTTTGGCAAAGCCTGTCAGCTGATTACCGCACAGCAACTGGCGAACAGCGGTTGGTACAATTAAGCGATGGCTCCAGCGTGTTACTGGACACCGATTCGGCTTTCTCGACCGATTTTTCGCAGCACCGCCGTTGCGTCATTTTACATAATGGAGAAGCACATTTTAAAATCGCCAAAGATGCACGGCGGCCTTTTGACGTCGAAGCGGCACGGTTCGCGCTCTCGGTACGGCATTTGATGTCAAACAAGTGGGCGATAATATGTCTGTGACCGTTGATGAACACGCAGTGCGGGTGATCTTCAAAAATGGCACAACCATTGACCACTTGCGCGAAGGCGAACGAGTCAGTCTGCATAATCAACAAGTCAGTCCCATCGGGGCCGTCAATCTCCAGCAAGCGATGGCTTGGCAACAACGGCGACTGGTATTTAAAGACCAACCGTTGCAACAAGTCGTTGCCGAACTGTCGAGTTACCGCAATGGCGCCATCGTCATTATCGACAATGTTCTAGCACAGCATCAAGTCACTGGTGTGTTTGATGCCAACGATACCGAAGCCGCGTTACACACCATTGAAAAAAGTTTGCGGCTTAAGGAATATCGCATGACAGACCGCTTGGTCTTGCTAGCTAGATAATGGTTTTTCCTAGACTGTGGTAACGATGTAAAAAGCCGCAACGGCGGTTGTTATTTTCCTTGATAACAGGCATCTATGCAGCTGTCGTTTTTTGACATTTATAAAATTGTCAAAACATTATTATGTTGTCACCTTCCAATCAGATGGACGGTAGCCGCCTCCAAAGATACGGATACCAAACTCGCTTCATCGCTAGTCGCGGCAAAAAATTTTCTCACTCAGGTTATAAACACCTACACCGCCATCGTCTTACTGGATGAACTGTGCTGCTGCCTATTAGCCAGCATGTGATGCAATCCTCTCCAGGAGACCTAATGAGCAAACTATTACCTGTCACCCGTGCCTGTTTAGGCCTTGCCCTGATTGTTTCGGCACCGTTAGAGGCTGCCGGAAAGCCTATTTCTTTTAATATCCCCGCCCAACCGCTAGCGGACGCGTTGCTGGAATTTTCACAAGGCAGCGGCGTTAAAGTATTTTTCAGCGCTGACCTTGCCAGGAATATCCCAACAAACGGGCTAAACGGTCATTACACACCCGAACAAGGCTTGCAGAAACTGTTGTCAGGGACACAACTAGTTGCCCAAAGCACGGGAACGGGGACGATAACTTTGGCGAAAGCCGAAATTGAGGCGCGACCTACCCTGCCAGCCGACTCCCCAGCAACCATCTCTTTACCGAAAGTTACCGTCACAGGCAAAGCAGAAACGGAACAAGCGGATGACACCCAACACCTCGGCTATAAAGTGGAAAAAGCCTACGGCGCAACCAAAACCAATACCGCCATTCTGGATACGCCGCAAGCCGTGCAAGTCGTGCCGCGCGATGTGATTGACGACCGCGTGGCGTTAACCTCGCTAGAAGCCGTCAAAAACGTCAGCGGTGTGCAATCCTCGCCCGGTACGTTTTATGACCAATTTCAAATTCGTGGTTTGATAGCGGCTATGGGGTGACTTTTCGGAACGGCTTACAATTGGAAGGTGTTATCGGCGCAACCGACTCCGCTTTTACCGATCGTATCGAAGAAGTTAAAGGTCCAGGTTCCATGTTATACGGTCGTATTGAACCGGGCGGTTTCGTCAATGTCGTGACTCGCAAACCCCTGCCAGTCGCCGCTTACAGCTTGCAACAACAATTCGGCAGTTATGGCATGTTCCGCACCACTGCCGATGCCACCGGCCCGTTGACCAGCGACGGCAGCCTGTCGTATCGGTTGATCGGTGTCAATGATATGGCAAATACCTGGGTAGACTACGCCGGACATGAGAACCAGGCTCACGACGGTTCTATCAATTATCGGCCTAATGACCGCTTTGAATTGAACCTGAATGTCGAGTATTACGACAAGCAATTTACAGATGGCAACTTCTTTGGCTCCGTCCCGTTCATTGGCGCAGATCCTGCCAAATTACCCAGAAATTTCACGGTTAGTGGGCCTTCTGACCGTGATATTCCCCAAGAAATCACTCTCCCCTTGATTGGTTTTGATTGGACTTACAAATTCAACGATTCATGGAAGATCAATCACCGTTTCCATTACATGAACCAAAATGAAATCCAAACGGGCGTTGGCAATTGGGGCTTTGATGAAAGCACTGGCGGACATCACCCGTGGCTTCGTCTACAACACCCTTGAACGGGATGTTTACGGTACTAACCTTAATCTGACGGGCGAATTCAAAACCGGAATTTTCGACCATAAGCTCTTGGTGGGAGCGGATTGGTTTGACTATTCCGACAACTGGTTAGGGTATTTGGGGGCTGATCCGCGCATCTCGACGCTCAACATTTTTAATCCACAATATCCCAATATCACTGAGCTATTACGCTCGCTGGCTTATGAATCCCGCAACAATACGGTTTGGACAACGAATGAAGAAGACCACGGGATTTATCTACAAGACCAAATCTCCTTGTAAGACCGTTGGCATTTGTTGTTGGGCGGACGTTATGATTGGGCATCGGTGACTTACGCCAACACCTATGGCGGCAGTTGGGAAGCCTGTTACCCGAATTGCACAGGCGACGGCACCAACACCAACAATGACGATGCCTTTTCCCCACGCGCGGGTTTGCTGTACAAACTGACCGATTTTGCCTCGCTTTATTTCAGCTATTCGCGCTCCTTCGGCATCAACAATGGCGTATCTGAAACAGGTGAAAAATTTGATCCTGAAATGGGCGAGCAATACGAAGTCGGTGCCAAAGCTGAGTTTTTTCAAGGCCGCCTGACCACAACGGTAACCTATTTTGATTTGACTAAGCGAAATGTCTTGACCGCCCACCCATTCCTGCAAGGGGTTAGCATTGCCGTTGGCGAAATCAACAGCCGAGGTGTGGAGTTGGACGTGTCCGGTCAACTTACCGACAATATCAGCCTAATCGGCAGTTACACTTACGATGAAGCCATCATCACCAAAAATAACGACGGTAACCAAGGCAACCGTTACCGTGGTGTCGCACCTCACGCCGCCAGTTTATGGGCTAAATACGACAGCAATCCCGGTGAAAACAATGGCTGGGTGCTTGGCAGCGGTTATTACGTCTTGGATGAACGCGAAGGTGATAACGAAAACTTTAAAAAATTACCCGGTTATGTCCGCATTGATGCGATGGCGGCCTACCGCTTTAAGCTTGGTAAAGCCCCTCTGGCATTACAGTTCAACGTCCAAAATTTGTTTAATGAACAATATATTGAAGCAACTGATAACGGAACTAACGCTTATCCGGGTACGCCCCGCTTGTTTATTGGCTCCATCAAAATGGATTTGTAATCATTCAATTGTGGGTTGGGGGCAAGGTTGTTCTACCTGCTTGTTTAGTTCCAAGCATACGGCCCTTTCAGAATCCCACTTTCGTTGATGATGTCAGTTAGTCTTTGGCACACTAGAGTGCAATAGGCGATAGCCCTATTGCACCACATGCTGCTTACAACCATTCTCCCTTTAGCATTCCATATTATCGAAGTTGGTCTTGCCAAATCCCTGAGGTAAACGCCAAGTTTTAATTATTTTGAAGGCCGAACTGGGTCAGTCGGTAACATGCAACGCATAATTGGCATTGTCCAGAATCGTCCCCCCCAAAAAACGACATTACCCAATATCTCTTTCGCTTCGGACAATCCTTACAAAACTGTGAAAGTATTCGGGGAACACCCAAAAAAGGTTGGCGACATCATAACGCGGCCAATAAAAATTAAATCTTGGCTAATGGTATAGCTCGCACAGAGTAGACAGTCCTCATAGCCATTTTATGTCCATTAATACTCCACTTTTGCCGATTGTCCGCCAGTTTTTTACAAGGGATCATAGTGACCGTGGAGTACGGATTCATTTACAACAAGATGAACTCCACAGAAACTAAAAAACAAACGTATTTGATTTCTATAACATCGAGGAGAATTTATGAAAATGATCGCATCACGTCCCTGGCTTGCCATGCTTGTTACCGTTTTAACCCTCTCATTGGGGATGATTTCATCAAGTTATGCGGGGGGTGGTCCACGTGCTCAAAAAGTCACCATTCATCTGGGTCAGGCAACTAACGACTTGCACTCGGCGCACATGGCTATGAAAATCGGTACGAATTTACTGCAACACAATGCCAAGGTTACCCTTTTTCTCGACCGTGAAGGCGTTCGTATCGCTGATAACCGGATCCCATGGGAAACCCTAACCTGGGCGGGCAACTACATTGCTTCCGATTTCGATGAATTCGTCAGTGCTGGCGGCAAAGTTGTGGTTTGCCCTGGTTGTGCTGGTGATGCAGGCATTACCGAAGCCGATTTACGTTCCGGGGCAGTCATGGGTAACCCGGATACCGTTGCTGACGCTATTTTGATGGCCGATAAAATTGTCGATTATTAATTGATCCAAAAAAACGCAAATTCAAGTAGTTCTAGTTATTAAACTTAACGGAGGATCGGCTCTTGGCCAGTCCTTCGTTATTTCATACACCTTCCGATGTCTTCAAAGTCAATCCTTACCCAGATAAGCAGTTTTCTCTATAATACTAAACAAAAGTAATCAGTTTTATAGAAACGAATCGTTTTGATAAAAGATTTTCAGCAACCCTGCTTGTTGTTTATTTGCCATCATGCAACGATTGCAAGTAACTGTATAGATTGATCTG
>JACXTQ010000326.1 GCA_016919605.1 Methylovulum sp. | reverse complement strand
CCGTTCCTGATCCAAGGCCACGGATTTTAAGAGGTTCATGACGTTTTGGCCGGTTTCATGATCTAAGGCGCTGGTCGGCTCATCGCAGACGATAAGGCGCGGGTTGTGGATCAAGGCGCGTGCTATCGCCACCCGTTGCTGTTGGCCACCGGACAACTCCGCTGGTAAAGACGTAGTCCGCGCCCCCAGGCCGACTTTATCCAGTACCATTATTGCCTTGCGTTCGGCTTCGGCACGTTTGACACCGTTGATAATCAAAGGGATGGAGACATTTTCGGCGGCGGTCAGGGAGGGCAGCAGGTTATAGGCCTGAAACACAAAGCCAATATTTTCGGCACGGAAGCGCAATTTATCTTTGCTGCGCAAAGTTAGTAAATTTTCGCCGAACAACTCGCAAGTGCCTGATGTTTGGTCAAGAATACCGGCAATAATGGAAATCAATGTAGTTTTTCCGCAACCGGACGGCCCGACCAGCATCATTAACTCACCCGTGGCGATATCCAAATTGACCCCGTTGAGTGCGATCACCTGTTGATCGCCGGTTTCGTAGATTTTCACCAGATTTTGGCAGCGGATAGCGATGGCTTTGGCGTTCATGGTTAGCTCTTAAAGACAATGGCAGGTTCCAAGCGGATCACTTTCATAATGCTGATGAGTGCGGCCAAGATACAAATTAGGCTGACTCCGGCACCGCTGAACAGCAACAACTGCCAAGGCATTTTAAAGGCCAAGATAGTGTGGCGCATCAGAAAACCGAACAAGGCGGCGATACCGACACCTAAACCATAGCCAATGCCGCCGACCAGCACCGCTTGCAGCAAGATCATGCGCAATAAGGTGCCATTGCTAGCCCCCATAGCTTTTAATACACCAAATTGGCGTAAATTTTCCAGCGTGAAGTTATAAAAGGTTTGTCCGGCAATCGCTGTACCAACGATAAAGCCTAGCGCAATGGTGATGCCGAAATTGATTGGAATCCCCGTATTTTTTAGAAAATAGTTATAGGTCAATTGTTTGAAACCATCTTGGGTATACGCTTCCAGCCCTGTCGTGGCTTTTATGCGCTTGATCAGTTCATCAAGATTTTGCCCTGATTTGGCTTTCACCAGCACAAACGACAACAGTTTACGTTCTACAGGGGCGTAAGCCTTGGCACGGGAATAGGTGGTATAAATGACCGGTTGCGATTGAAACGTGCGCGTGACTTTAGCAATGCCGACCACGATGGCGCGGTGGTCGTTCAATTCCAAGCTGTCACCGACTTTCAGCGGTATCTTTTTGCCGTCAGGCGTTGTCGCCGGTTTGCCCAATTTATCGGTGGCGCCATCAATATCGACAATCACACCGTCACTGCGGCGCAAATCCCCAACCGTTCCCTCCAGCATTACCGCCGGGCCACCGATAAGCGTGGTGTCGTCCAAACCCACGACATTACAGGTTTGGAACGCCCCGTCCGCCAGCCGTGCCTTCAAAAGCCCTTTATATAAAGGCATGGCCCATTCCACGCCGGAAATCCCCCGCACGCGGTATAGTTCGGTTTCTTGCAGGGGTTTGATGTCATCGATAAACTGCACTTTGGGGTCCATCACCCAAACGTCCGGTAAACCCACATCAGAAATAAAGCTGTAAGACCGCGCCATCAAACCGACAAAAATCGCCGGTTGTTGGGTCATAATCAGTGATGCAAAGGTCAATCCCATGACAATACTCAGATATTTTCCCTTGTCTCCCATCAACATTTTCAAGGCGATGTGGTTCATAACGGACTCTCGGTGGCTAGGTTTAACTGCTTGATCGCCGCTAAGGAAAATACGGCGATATGCTGGGCGCTGGCTTGGATGGCGGCTTGATCGGCAATGGCTTCTGGAAACAGACGGTCAATAATGGATCGGGAATGTTTGAACATCAGGCATTGTCCAAGAATGCTCATGACACAGCGTTGTAACGTTATTTTATCCGCCCGCCCACCTAGCAAGCGTCCGATAATGTCTTCCAGCACAGTACATTGCGGGATAACCGCCTTGGCAATGATAATATCCAAGGCTTTGGTCGGTTCGGCGATTTCGCGGCTGATCAGTTTGCCCTGCACCCCTAGATGGCTGTCGTCCAATAACTTGTTTAAGAAATAATTGATGAACAAGTGCAGGCGTTGTTCGGGTGGCAAGCTGCTATCCTGAGCGGCCTCGTAAGAATGGTGTTTATTAATTTCCGCAAACGCAAAGGTCAAGGCTTCAATATACAGACCTTCTTTGCTGCGGAAATAATAATTGACCGCCGCCACATTGACATTGGCCCGTGCGCAAATGTCCCTCACGGTCGCATCACGGAAGCCATGTTCGGCAAAGACTTCCACAGCAATTTGCAGCAAGCGGTTGATAGGCAATTCTGGATTGGCTGTTAAATGGGCTTCGGGCATCTAAACGTAGGTATCAAACAGTTGTTTTAAATGATTGTATAAGGAAGTGACACTGATAGCAATGCGTCATCACGGATTGATAAAAAATGCTTGAAAACCAGCAAAAAGCCAAGCATAGTGGCCACATTGGCACGACTATCCCACTATTGATGGAGTTTAAGCATGGCTGACTACCTTATCCGCACGATGACCTTAGCCGAACTTAAGGAGGTGCTGGCGTGGGCGGAGCAGGAAGGCTGGCGGCCTGGGGTGGCGGATGCCGATTATTTTTATCAGGCCGATCCAAAAGGCTTTTTCATCGGCTTATTGGACGGTGAACCTATCGGCAGCATTTCCGCCGTAACATATGGCGACGCTTATGGGTTTATCGGGCTTTATATCGTTAAGCCGGAATACCGCCAACAAGGCTTCGGTATACAGCTTTGGCAAACCGCTATGGCTTATTTGCAAGGACGCAACATAGGGCTGGACGGCGTACTCGCCCAGCAAGGCAACTACCAAAAATCAGGGTTTCAAATTGCCTATCGGCATGTACGCTATCAGGGTCTGGCGACTGCTTGGCCAGCCTTGCCTGATAGCCATGTGTTACCTGCGGCTGACGTGCCTTTTAATGAATTGCTAAGCTACGATAGCCGTTTGTTTGCCACCCCTAGGCCGGCGTTTTTAAAGGCTTGGTTAACTTTGCAACAGGGTACGGCATTGGCAGTGCTGTCTTCACAACGACTATCCGGTTATGGCGTTATCCGCGCTTGCCATAGCGGTTATCGGATAGGGCCGCTGTTTGCCGACACTGATACCGAAGCTGAGGCCTTATTGGTGGCTTTATTGGCGACCGTTCCTAAAGGCAGCCCATTTTTTATAGACATACCCGAACCTAACCGGCAAGCCTTGGCACTGGTCAGCCGCCGTGCCATGCAGCCTATTTTTGAAACTGCGCGGATGTACACGCAAACGCCACCTAGTGTCGATATTGGCAAAATTTTTGCCGTGACCAGCCTCGAATTGGGTTAAGGGTATAAGCGGTTTATTTGCGCAAGGTATCGGCGCGTTGGCAATAACTGTCCGATTGCATTTCAATCAGCCTGGAGACAGTGCGTTGGAACTCAAACGCCCCATCACCTTCCCTATAAAGTTCTTGGGCGGGCACTTGGGCGCTACAAATCAATTTTATGGAATGCTCGTACAAGACATCAATTAAAGTCATAAAACGCTTGGCTTCATTGCGTTTTTCGGCGGATAGTTGGGGGATGGCGACCATCATTACTATCTTAAACCGCTCGGCAATGGCCAGATAATCGGCCGCGCTTAAGGGTTGGGCGCACAGTTCGTCAAATGACGAAAACAGAATGTCCTTGTATACCGCTTTCAGTTTGATTTCCCGTCCTAAAACGCTGATAAAGTCCGGCTCCAATAACGCCCCGCCTGACAATTCCCGATAGGTTTGCCAAACAAAGTGGCGCATACTTTCAATGCGTTCGCTCGGTTCTGCGCTGGTCGGGCAATAATAAGTGACCTGTTGCGTGGAGGTATAGCTTAAGCGATAATCTTGATCGGCGGACAGTTCGATGATGTGGGCGGCTTTTTCTAAGATGCCGATAAAAAATAAAAACTGTTCGCGCTGTAAGCCGCCTTGGTAAAGGTCGTGGGGATGGCGGTTGGAGGTGATGACCACCACCAGCCCCAACTCGAACAGTTTGCCAAACAAACGCCCTAAAATCATGGCATCGGCAATGTCAGTGACGTGAAACTCGTCAAAACATAATAGCCTTACCGAAGTGCGGATATTTTGCGCCAATGCGGAAATGGCATCAGTTTGGTTTTGTTGCCGCCATTTATAGATAAATGCGTGAACTTCCTGCATGAAGGTATTAAAATGTACCCGACGTTTTTGGGTGATGGGGCAGGCATCATAAAACAAAGCCATTAGCATGGACTTGCCGCGCCCGACATCGCCATAAATGTACAAACTCTGGCAAGGTTTTTGACTGCCAGCCCCTTTTACCAGCAGCTCTTCCAATAGCTTTTGCAACCAATGCAAGGCTTGGATTTGGGCAGGATCATGCTGGATGTGTTTTTGCGTCACTTGCGACCGGTAACGTTCGACCAATAAGCCTGAAACGTCAGGTATCGGTTCCGGCAAAAGGGTGGGGCGTTGTTGAAAAAAATGTTTTAGCATGGTTCCCGTAAAAATAACAAAGACAGCATGTTTTATCCACTGATCTTTTCTTTAATGAAATTGTCCGATTAAGAGTAGCATTAATCGCTACACCAAACTATCAGTACCTATATTGGGCTACAATAGCCACTATCCAAACCATCTTAATGTCTTTAGCATTGTCATGCTGGACGTTAACATGCTTCCTTCTTAACAAATTGTGGTAATATTCACAGTTTTTTGCTCCTTCCATACGGAGTTGATGAGTTTATGATTAAACAGCGAACCTTAAAAAATACCATTCGGGCCACGGGTGTCGGCTTGCATAGCGGCGAAAAAATCTATTTGACGTTACGTCCCGCCGAAGCCAATACGGGCATCAGATTTCGCCGTGTCGATCTTGCCGAGCCTGTCACTATCCAAGCGTCACCCAACAATGTCGGTGAAACCGTGTTATCCACCACACTGGTTTCCGGTCGGGTAAAAATATCCACGGTCGAACATTTATTGTCCGCGTTTGCCGGCTTGGGTATTGATAACGCCATGATTGATGTCAGTGCCGCCGAAGTGCCGATTATGGACGGCAGTGCCGGGCCTTTTGTATTTTTATTGCAATCGGCAGGGGTTGAGGAGCAAGAATGCCCCAAGCAATACATCCGCATCAAACGCAGCGTGCGGGTTGAAGATGGCGACAAATGGGCGGTTTTTGAACCGTTTGACGGCTTTAAAGTGACGTTTACCATCGATTTTGAACATCCTGCTTTTGAAGAGCACGTCAAAACGGCCACCATGGACTTTTCTTCGACCACCTTTGTGAAAGAAGTGAGCCGTGCCAGAACCTTTGGCTTTATGAAAGACATAGACATGTTGCGGCAAAACAATTTGGCTCTAGGCGGCAGCTTGGATAACGCCATTGTGGTTGATGACAATAAAATCCTCAATGAAGAAGGCTTGCGTTGCGCCGATGAATTCGTCAAACATAAAATCCTGGATGCCATTGGCGATTTATATTTATTGGGATATAGCCTGATCGGTGAATTTACCGGCTATAAATCAGGACATGGCCTTAACAACAAATTATTGCGTAAATTGTTGCAAGAAACCGATGCCTGGGAAATGGTGACTTTCGATGATGAAGACGAAGCGCCGATTTCTTTTATGCGCTCCGCGCAATCACAACGCGCCGAGTCATAACGGCCCATAGCCAGCCCCGGCGGGGATCGCCCCCAGTTCCGCTGGGGTTAGGTTTTACCGATTTCCCCGCGTCATCCCAATAAAAAACATCCTTCTGGTTGTTGGCTTTCCAACCCCGCTTCAATCGTTCCGTCTTTCAAATTTACTCCAGAAAACCGCACACGTTCCGATTCATCAATCAAATACAGCAGCTTAGCCAATGCTTGCGCGTAACTTAAGCCATTGTCATGGATATTGGAAATGCAGTTACGGTCGGCATCGGTGCTGATACCCGCTTGGGCTTGGTAAGTGAAATAAATGCCCATGCTATCGGGTGAACTTAAGCCGGGGCGCTCGCCAATCAAGACAATACATAACCGTGCGGCAAAATGTCCGGCAATGGCATCACCGATAGCGACCCGCCCATGTTTGACCAAACAAATAGGGGGCAGGGTATAACCTTTAGTGTGCAGTGCCGGCAGCAATAATGCTAAAAAAGCGGACGCGTGGTGCGTTATAGCTTTAGATGATAACCCATCCGCCACCACAACCACGGCATCAGTTTTAATCATTGCCGTATCCCGTAAAATGTTCTGCGCCTGAGTGCCTAATAGCCGCCCTAAATCGGGTCGCTGTAAATACAGCCGTTGATTGTCCGCTTGCGTGGGCAAGGTAAGGCTTTGATAGCCACACGCCGCCAACGCTTGGGCAAGATCGACAAAATCTAATGGAATATTGACCGCATCCCGCGCTAAAGCATGAGCCAGTTGAAAATCCAAGCTGGCACGGGTAGGCTGGCTCATGCCTGCACGTCCTAAGCCAATACGGGCAGGGGTAAATTGGCTTAAGGTATGCCAAGGATCAGGCGTTGTGGTCACTTGTTCAGGCGTGTTCATCGCAATAGCCGTTGAGTTTATCTAAAGCCGGTTTAAATAAAGCGGGGATGCTTCGCTGTGCCGCCAATTGGTTGGCCGCGTCAAAAATCTGGTGGGTTTGCAGCCATTGCTCAAATTCAGGGGCGGGGCGCAAACCTAGCACTTGCCGTAAATACAGCGCGTCATGGAAAGACGTGGACTGATAGTTGAGCATGACATCATCGGCACCAGGAACACCCATGATAAACGTTCCGCCCGCCACTGCAAATTGGGTCAACAACATATCCATATCGTCTTGGTCAGCTTCTGTGTGGTTGGTGTAGCAGACATCGCAACCCATAGGTAAACCCAGCAACTTGCCGCAAAAATGATCCTCCAAACCCGCACGGATAATCTGCTTGCCATCATACAGATATTCGGGGCCGATAAAGCCGACCACCGTATTGACCAACAAGGGTTTAAACTGACGCGCCACCGCATAAGCCCGTGCTTCGCAGGTTTGCTGATCTAGACCTTCGTGGGCGTTGGCGGACAACGCACTGCCTTGTCCAGTCTCAAAATACATGCAGTTGTCGCCAATACTGCCGCGTTTAAGCTCCAACGCGGCAATGTGGGCTTCTTGCAACAACGCCAAATTAATGCCGAAGCTGTCATTGGCTTTTTGGGTACCGGCAATCGACTGGAATACCAAAT
>JACXTQ010000045.1 GCA_016919605.1 Methylovulum sp. | reverse complement strand
TTACAAGGCCAGCCTATTGATGTGGATTTGCTTGAGCAGTGGTGCAATATCCCCCAAGAAATTGACAGCCAAGGTGCGGTTGCCGTCAATGCTTATTTGAAAAATCTGGTGGCTAAAACCGCCGACCAAGCCCTTAACCGTGTCCGCGCCATTTTTATCGGCTATGGCGAGGCGGGCAAAACCTCATTAATCCGCGCCTTGCATGGCGAACCCGTAGTGGAAGGCAATGGGGCGATGACGGCGGGTATTGAAATCCGCGACTGGCTGATACCCGACACCACCATCAAGGCGCATTTTTGGGATTTTGGCGGCCAAGTCATGGCCCATGCCACCCACCAATTTTTCTTACGTTCCTCTTGCCTGTATGTATTGGTCATGAATGCGCGTAACGAGATTAACAGCACCGAACAGGCGGAATACTGGTTACAGCATATCAAAAGCTTTGGCGGTGATGCCCCCGTGATGATTGTCGGCAATAAGGCCGACCAAGCCGACATTCATCTGGATATGGCTTATTTGCAAGGCAAGTATCAAAATATCAGAGGCTTTTATCCGCTTTCCTGTACCCAAGCCGCCGCCTCAGGTTTTAAGGCCAAGTTTACCAGCTTTAAGGAAGACTTTTGCCAGCAACTACGCCAAGTCGGCACCCATCAAATGCTGTTTACTCAGGAGCAGTTTGCGGTTTTGCAAGCCCTGCACCCTTACCAAAAACAATCGGCGTTTTTAAAAAAAGAAGACTTTACCGCCATTTGCCAGCAACACGGTATAGGCGAGGACGGCCCGCAAAACCGGACGTGGTTGCTGGATATTTTGGATAAATTGGGGGTGGTGATCCATTTTCCGCAATTGCCGTATTTGGATGACTATATCCTCAATCCACGCTGGCTGACACACGGGGTTTATACGGTCATGTACCATCGGCAAGCGCGTTTGACTGATACCGAGGTGGTGACGATTTTACATGATAAGCCGATTTATGATGAAGAGGGCAACCAGCTGGACTATCCCGTTGATAAATGCCATTTTATTAGGGATGCCATGCACGAGTTTAAGCTTGCTTATCCGTTAAGCCGCGATACCTTGATGATCCCTGAGTTGTTGCCTAGCGACCAGCCTAAAACAATCCCTTTTGATAAAACCAATGCCTTGGCATTTGAATTTGCTTTTCAGGGTTTTTTGCCACGTCATATCCTGCCGGAGCTAATAGTCAACCGCCATGAGGAAATTGTCGGCGCTATTGTTTGGCAACGCGGGGTGTTGTTGCAACATAACAGCCATCAGGCACACGCCTTAGTGCAGGTTGATTATCATGATCGGGTGTTGTCGATAAGGGTACAGGGGCGTGATGCCAAAGATTATCTTGGTCTGTTGAACGATGAAGTGGCGCGGATATTGGCGCGGTTAGACTTGAATTATAAGGAATGGATTGCCTTGCCGTTGTCGTCGGCTTGCCAAACAGATAGGATGGCACTCAAGGCGGAAGAAAAAGCCCCTTATCGGCAAATACTGGCTTGCGCCCAAAAAGGCCAAACCACTTATATTTCTGAGTTGGGCCTGGAATATGATTTGCAGCAAGTATTAAAACTGGTGTTGCCAGAGCAGAAACAGGCAGGGGCTTCGGTCACTTATAATATTAATAACCCTATTTTTCAACAAGCAGCGGAGTTTAGTATGAACGACAGAAAAATTAAAGCCACCAATTATACAGAAGGCGATGTTAAGGAGGGTGGACAGGTGGTGGGTAGAGATGTAAACAACAGCACCCAAACCATCGGCCATAATTATGGCTCGGCCATCGCCGCCAAAACCGTCGAAAACTGCCTTATCAACCACTTGCCAGACTCTAAAGCGGATGAGGGGGTTAAGGTTTTATTAGGGCAGCTATTGGCGCAAATCCAAGAACTAAACGCTAAAGTACCCGCTGCCCAAGCCAGCCATTTAGAAACGATGGCCAGCCGCACCGAAACCTTGGTTAAGGAAACCCAAAACCCCAGCCCTGATAAGCTGTGGTATGACATGAGCCTAAAAGGCATTACCGAGGCCGCCAAAGCCGTAGGCGACATCGCCAAGCCCATCATTGCCATAGCCCAGCAGCTTGCCCCGTTGTTGTTGTAAACCCACGGGCGGCTGCGTTGTTGTTGCGTATCTATGCGCCGTCACTGCTATTAAGTTAAGATATTTATCTTAATAATCAATGTATTGTGCGGATAAAATACGGCGTAGGTCGGGTTAGCGATAGCGTAACCCGACAAAATCGGAGCGGCACACGTCGGGTTACGCTATCGCTAACCCGACCTACTACAATCGTATCTAATTGATAATAAATATAAAAATCATTAACTTAACAACAATACCCCAAGCAAAAGCAATACTTAAGGCTAGGCAAAGCCTTAAGCCCCCTCTGCCACACCCCTACTTAAACAAAGCCGACAAATATACTAAACAGCCTAACAAATTCTAATATAATAGCCACTCAACTTATTTACTTTTCAGGAAACATAAATGAACCCCTCAGAATGGTTTACCGAACAGCTCCCAGGGGCTGATTCCGCCTTTTCTTTAAAAATTAAAAAGAAACTGCACGAAGAACAATCGGCCTTCCAATTTTTGGAAATTTACGAAACCGAAACTTTCGGCAATCTGATGGTGATTGACGGTTGCACTATGGTGTCCACCCGCGACAACTTTTTCTACCATGAAATGATGAGCCATCCCGCCCTGTTTACCCACCCCAACCCTAAACGGGTGTGGATTATTGGCGGCGGCGATTGCGGAACCCTAAAAGAAGTGTTAAAACATGACTCAGTGGAAGAAGCGGTGCAAATTGACATTGACGAGCGCGTGACTCGTCTGGCCGAAATCTATTTCCCCGAACTGTGCGCATCCAATGGCGACCCACGGGCGCAACTGAAATTTATTGACGGTATCAAATGGGTCAAAGAGGCCGAACCCAATTCAGTGGACATCATCATTGTCGATAGCACCGACCCCGTAGGCCCTGCCGAAGGCTTGTTCAGCAAAGCGTTTTACCACGATTGCTTTAACTGCCTGTCCGAGCATGGCATGGTGGTGCAACAAAGCGAATCCGCCCTGTATCACCTGAAACTGATCGGCGACATGCGCGGGGCAATGGCTTCGGCGGGCTTTGAACATTTGCAGACCCTGTTCTTCCCGCAATGTATTTACCCGTCCGGCTGGTGGAGCGCGACTATCGCCAGCAAAGCCAGTTTGGCGAAGTTCCGCGAACTGGAGTCCGCCAACAAACCGTTCGACACCACTTATTACAATGTCGATATTCATAAAGCGGCCTTGGCGCAACCTGAATTTTTTAAGAAAGCGTTTTCATTATAAACGAATGGATGACTTAAACACCTTTAGGCTAATCGAGCGCATCAGTAATCTGTTGCGTTCCGAAGAGCGGAAAAAATTTGCCGCCATCGGCTTGCAGCCTGTACATATCCAAGTATTGGATTATTTGTCCACCTGCAACCGCTTTAGCGACACCCCCGCAGCGGTTGCCGAATACTTAGGCTTGACCAAAGGCACTATCTCCCAATCCATCCAAGTGTTGGAGCGTAAGGACTACGTCAGTAAAAGCCAAGACAGCGAAGACGGGCGCGTGGTGCATCTGGCCCTATCGGATGAAGGGCGGCGGCTGTTGGACGAAATCAAGCCTATTGACGTGTTCGCCCAAGCGCAAGCCATTATCGCCTCGCAAACTTTCACCACGATTGAAGAGGCGTTAAGCAATGTCCTGATTGAGTTACAAAAGGCCAACAACGCCAAAAGTTTTGGGGTGTGCCATTCTTGCATCAACTTCATTGAAGTGGCCAACCACTATCAATGCAATTTGACCCAGTTGCCCTTAAGCCAAAGCGATTCCGTTAAAATATGCCGTGAGCATATCCTTGCTGATGGTTTTGACCCGTCTGCTAATACCTCCCCTTAGCAGCCCCTTTATTTACCGTGAGAGCCACCATGTTTGATGCTAAAGCCCTAGATGACATCGCCAACCGTCTGGCCGGGGTTATCCCGCCCGGTCTGAACAATTTTAAAGAAGATTTGGAAAAAAACTTCCACGCCATACTGCAAAGCGCCCTAGGCAAATTGGACTTGGTGACTAGGGAAGAGTTTGAAGTCCAAAAAATGGTGCTGGCGAAAACCCGCACCAAATTGGAAGACCTGGAAAAACGCGTCGCCGCCATCGAGCAAGCGCAAACACCTTTGGTTGACGTAGTAGAGTATTCGGAAGATTAACCGCTTGATGCGCCTTCATGTTTTGGACGTGAAGGCGCTTCCTATCGTTCCCACACCGCCCTTTACGCCCTGTGGGTGTGCAGGTACGCCGGAGCATGGGAGCGATGGCAATGTGTGGGCTACCCCCCGTGTGCTTTTACTCATAATGCGTCCACATCATGATAATTTTTATCGCCCGCTCTTTTTCTAAAACTTCATAAACAAGCCGATGCTGTTTATTAATCCGTCTGGAAATTGCGCCTTTTAATTCACCTTTTAAAAATTCAAATTCAGGCGGGTAAGCATAAGGGTTTTGGGCAATTAACCTTAATAACGCTTCCGCTTTACTTTTCAGGTTAGAGGCTTTTATCAGCGGGGCATCTTTTTTTGCCCGGATGGTGTAATACAGCTTATACATCACCAATCCAATTGCTCTAAGCATTCATCAAGCGGTGTATTTAAGCCATCGATAATGGCTTGTTTAATGCCTGCATTTTTTGACAAAAAATCTTGGTCGGTTTCAGTGTTGGCTTTTTTCTTAAGGAAGAGCACAAAATCGAACACTTCTTTTTGTGAGCTTAAAGGTAGGCTATCAAGCTCCTGATTAATTTTTTCTTGCAGTGTGTTCATTAATGTCTCCCGCGACCCTGTTAAGGCCACTGATACCCCGCCCAATTAAAACAGTTGCCTGATACGGGATGGGTGTCGCTTATCCCGTATCATTCAGGCTCTGCCGACTACTTCCTAACCAACACTTCCCCGCGCCCCATTTCCGCCATATCGCCCGCATAGCGTTGCACACGGTTAAAGACGGCTGCGCTGTCGGCAAATTTTGAGTTTAACGTTTGGAAGGCTTTGAACAGCAGGGGCAAAAACGCCAGGGTATGGGTGCCGCAATCGTTGAAGCTGGCGGACAAGTGCGGTGGGTTCCAGAGCAATAACGTGCCACGGCGCATGGCGTAGCCTAGGTAACGTCCGGTTTGGCCCATGACCGCGATAGTGCCAGCGGTCATGCGTGAGCCGCAATAATCGCCCGCGTCGCCTTCGATAAGGATGGTGCCGCGCCGTAAATGGTCGCCGACCCGCTCGCCCGCGTTGCCTTTGACCAAGATCATGCCGCCTTTCATGCCCATTTTGTTGCCGGGCAGCGCCCCGCCCAAAAAGTCGCCGACATTGCCACCAATTTCCAGATAGCCTTTTTTCATTTCACAACCGGCATACAGCCCGGCATGGCCGGAGACGGTAATTTCTCCGGTTTTCATGCCCATCGCCAGATACGCGCCAGCGTCGCCTTCTACGGTGATGCTGCCGCCGTCAAGGTCTTTGCCGATAAAATCGAGCTTGTCAAAGCTGTTTTTGATGATGAGGGTTTGGGTGTCGGAGCCGGACACGGTAAATAAGTCAGCCACGCGCAGTTTGCATTTGCCGCTTTGCAGTTCGATGGCGGCGATGTCGCTGGGGTCTTTGTCCTGTAACAGGTGGCAGGATAGTGGTG
>JACXTQ010000044.1 GCA_016919605.1 Methylovulum sp. | reverse complement strand
TAGGAACCCGCACATGAAAACATCGACACCGATCATGCTTTTGCCGCTTATCTGCTTAATAGCAGGCATTAATATCAGCGTAGCACAACCGCTGGATAAACAGACGATCAAAGCGATTGACCTGCAACTAAACCAACAGCCTCTCATTAAATTGGGCTTATCAGATGCCAAAGCGTTGCGGGCTGCGGTCATTGCCAATCTTAGCCAATGGCGTTTTCCGCTCCAAACCGAAAACGGACAAGCTTACACGCATACCTTAACCGTTGAAATTGGCGACAATAAATACGACCAAACCCCCGTGGGATTTTCTTTCTCTAGCGGCAACTCCGACCCACGCTCCCCAGATTTCCAAAAAGCCTATGTCACCCCTATCCAATGCCGTTTAACTGCCAACACTAACCCTAAACAGGAAGAGCGCTTGGAAATGACTTTTTCCACACCACCTACTTCGATTAGCAGCCAGAAATTGCAGGAAACCTTAGCCGATAATATAAGCAGCGTATGTTTTGACTTGCTGGATAGCTTGAAATTCTTACCACCACCCACCGCCGCGCAAGCGGCGGCCACCGCCACCCAGCCAACCTGGATGCCTAGCGTACAAGTGGAAACCGTGCCCATAGAGCCGCAACCCAAGGCGGAAAACGCCCCGACACCCACTCCAGCCGCGACAATCGCTCCTACAGCTGTCGCCTCGCCTGCCCCTGCCGCCGCACCCATACCCGCAGAACCACCAGAAACCCGCAAACAAGTCATCATCCATAACCAAGGCACGCCCGTGATTATCAAATTTGGCTATGATCGCCGATAAAACGCTGGCTGAATGTGTGGGCAACATGGCCCACCTTTCCATCTAAAATCGACCACCACGGGGTTTCGGGGTAAAAAATATGTTTCTTACCCCGCTTCAATAGCCAAACGTGAAAACCAGGGCTTATTCACCTCTGCCTACCCATCCCTGTACGAACCAATCCAGTGCAAAAAAACAATTTTTGCACCATTGCCATTAAGCCAATTCATTTTGGTTTATTATCAATACCCTACAATTACAGTAGGTCGGGTTAGCGCTAGCGTAACCCGACAGAATCTGAGCGGCACACGTCAGGTTACGCTAGCGCTAACCCGACCTACGCCGCTATCTTATTGATATTCAATCCATAAATCATTAAGTTAATGGCAATGAGGCTTGGCACTGATAATGCATTTATTGTTGTATGCAACGATGTAAGTTATGCCAAACCATCAACGGTCACAGCCTACAACCGCACTTGTCTGGCGCGTTTTTTTCCACATGAGATCACACTATGAACCGATACGTCACTAGCACCCCTTACGCTTACCCCTACAACGGCGATTTACGGCCTGACAACACGTGTCTGATTATCATCGACATGCAGTTTGATTTCTGCGGTGAAGGTGGTTATGTCGATAAAATGGGCTATGACATCACGCTGACACGCGCCCCTATCGAGCCAATAGGCCGCGTGCTGGAAACCTGCCGCAAACTGGGTTTTCACGTTATCCACACCCGTGAAGGCCATAGGCCGGATTTGGCGGATTTACCAAAGAACAAGCAATGGCGTAGTCGGCAAATTGGCGCGGGTATTGGCGATGCCGGCCCTTGCGGGCGGATTTTGGTGCGTGGCGAACCAGGTTGGGAAATAATCCCTGAATTGGCCCCTTTACCGGGTGAGCCGATTATCGACAAGCCGGGCAAAGGCTCGTTTTATGCCACCGACTTGGATTTGTTATTGCGTAATCGCGGCATAGACAACATTATCTTAACGGGCATCACCACCGATGTCTGTGTACATACCACAATGCGCGATGCCAATGACCGTGGCTATGAATGCCTATTGCTGGCCGATTGTTGCGCGGCGACCGACCCTGGCAACCATCAGGCGGCGCTGAATATGATAAAAATGCAAGGCGGGGTGTTTGGGGCGGTGGCGGATTCGGCGAGTTTTATCGCCGCAGTGTCGTAACGCCATTATGGCTCAACCTAGCCTAACCGGAGAGAAAATCATCTTGAACACGTCTATTGATTGTTTACCCCTCGATTTATTTTCCTTAAGACAAGCTTATCTGGACGGCACGGCCACGGTATCGGCGGTCATCCGGCAAACGTTAGCCCGAATTAAGGACTTTAAAGACTACAATATCTGGATTAACGTGTATGCTGAAAGCACCTTGTTGGCGCAGGCGAAAAAGCTGGAAGGCTTAGACCCCCATGATTTGCCGTTATACGGCATCCCCTTTGCCGTCAAAGACAATATTGATTGCGCCGGACTGCCAACTACCGCCGCGTGTCCTGGTTTTAGCTACCTGCCGGAAAAATCGGCGTTTGTGGTGCAGCAGCTGCTTGACGCAGGGGCTGTGCTCATCGGCAAAACCAATATGGATCAATTTGCCACCGGATTGACCGGAACCCGCTCGCCCGAACCTTATGGCGTTTGTAAAAACGCGCTCAATCCTGACTACATTTCCGGCGGTTCCAGCTCCGGCTCGGCGGTGGCGGTGGCGTTAACCATCGTCAGCTTTGCTTTGGGAACAGACACCGCCGGTTCCGGGCGCGTTCCGGCGGCGTTCAATAATATTGTCGGCTTAAAACCCACACGCGGCTTGCTCAGTTGCAGCGGTGTTGTTCCCGCTTGCAAAAGTTTGGATTGCGTGTCAATTTTCAGCCAGACTATCGCCGAGGCGCAGTACCTGCTCGACATCGTCAAAGCTTATGACGCTAACGACAGCTATGCCCGTAGTGATCGCCAGTTGTTAGCCGCCAATTTCGGCACCACGGCCAAACTGCGCTTTGGTGTACCCAAACCGGAACAGCTCAACTTTTTTGGTGACGCAGAAGGGCTAGCCTTATTTGCCCAAACCATCGCCAAGCTACAAACGCAAGGCGAGGTCGTGGAAATCGATTTCCAACCGTTTCTGGAAGCGGCGGCATTGCTCTATGAAGGCCCATGGATTGCCGAGCGTTATGCGGGTATCCGCCCGTTTATTGAAACGCATCCTGAGCAACTGCATCCGGTCATCCTAGAAATCTTATCGACGGCGAAAGAGAAAAACGCTATCGCCGCCTTTGATGCCCTGCACCGCTTGCAACAGCTCAAACGCCAAACCACAACGCTATTACAAGGCTTATCCTGCATCGTCGTACCGACCGCTCCGCGCCTTTACCGTATCGAAGACGTGCTGGCCGACCCGATCCGCCTAAACAGCAATCTTGGCTACTACACCAACTACATGAATTTGCTGGACTTGGCCGCTGTTGCGCTACCCGCCGGTTTTTACGCCAACGGGCTGCCGTTTGGCATTACAGTGTTCTCGACCGCCTTATCCGATAGCCGTTTGCTGGCTATTGCCAAACGCCTGACCACGCTCAGCGACCTACCAGAAACCCTGCCCTCAGACCACTCATGCTACCAGCGCATAGCCGTCTGCGGTGCGCACCTGCACGGTTTACCACTAAACCCGCAATTGCTGGATTTAGGCGCCCGCTTTTGCGCAACCACCCGCACCGCCGCCCATTATCGGTTTTACGCCCTAGCGATTGCCCCGCCGGAGCGTCCAGGCTTAGTCCGCGACGACAGTCAAGGCCAAAGCATAGAAGTGGAACTATGGGAATTGCCCAAAGAAAACTGGGCAAGCTTTATCAGCAACATCAAAAGCCCGCTGTGTATCGGCTCGGTGGAAATGGAGGATGGCAGTTGGGAATACGGTTTTTTATGCGAACCGTATCCGCTGGATAAATCGGTTGATATTACGGAGTTTGGAGGTTGGCGCAATTATTTGCACAATAAGCCATAAGGCCTTAAGCATTTGGCCAATTAAGGCTTATAATTTTAAAAACCGCAAAAAGCCATCACCTTATTACCGACAAGGCCATCATGACCGATCCGAAAATCCCCCTGCCCTTCTTTTTATCCCCAGAAATGATAGACGGCGATAGTACAGACTGGCGGCAACTGCGCGAAGGCGTGGTTTTGCGTACCTTATTCGAAGACACCAAAAGCGGCTACAGCGTCGGCCTCATCCGCTACCAACCCGGCGCCTCCGTTCCCCTGCATCGGCATACCGGTGACGAGCATATCTATGTGCTATCCGGTTCGCAACAAGACGAACGGGGAATCTATCCGATGGGCAGCTACATCTACAATCCCGAAGGCTCACAACATAGCGTCAGTAGCCAAGACGGCTGTCTGGTATTGGTGCATTGGCATAAACCTGTGCAGTTTGTGGGTGATTAGGTATGTAGGATGGATTGACGTTAGGAAATCTATCAAACTCAAACTACACAGCTTCGCGCTCTCTACCGCACTATCTTCAGAATCTATGGCTTGTATTCTATTTTTAACGGTTTTACAATCCAACAATTATACTTATAATGATTTTAAGTGCCATATAAAGTAAACATACAATGACCACCTTGAAAAAAAACTTAACCTCTTTGCAAGACATAGCGAAAGAGCGAACTGTAAAAACTCAAAGCATTGAGTATGATTTAGAAACGCTTGTAAAAAAAATTAATAAAGGAGTGATTAAGCTTGATCCTGAATATCAAAGACGGCACAGGTGGAATGCAGAAACATCTTCTCGTCTAATAGAAAGTTTAATACTTAATATTCCTATCCCAATAATATATCTATCACAGGATGTAGATGTTGATACAGATAGTGAAGAATCAAGATATTCTGTAATCGATGGCCAGCAAAGACTCACTGCTGTACGTCAATTTTTTAGTAATGAGTTTCCTTTAGAAGGATTAAAAACACTAAATGCTCTGAATGGATGTTGCTATAAAGATTTGCCACCTTTTTTGATCCGTAGGCTAGAGGAAAGAACAATTAAATGTTTAAGAATTGATTCAACTATTGATGCACAAGTTAAAATTGATATTTTTGAAAGACTAAACTCTGGTTCTGTAAAACTAGAAGCTCAAGAGCTAAGAAATGCCGTTTATAGTGGATCTTTCAATAATTTATGTAAAAAACTATCAAAAGATGAGAACTTTAGAGAGCTTTTACAAATAAGCGGTGATAATGAAAAAAAAGTCAAGAAAATGGAAGATGTTGAAATAGTTTTACGATTTTTTTCAATGATAAATAATAATTATTTGAACTTTAAAAAGACCAAAGAAAAAGGTTTCGTTGATTTTCTATCAGACGAGATGGAAAAAAACAACAAATTAAACTCGGAAAATATTAATAAGCTTGAAGAAGAATTCAAAAACACAATGAAAATAATTATAAGGGATTTTGGAAATACAGGATTCGCAAAATACAAAAATGAAAACGGCGAATTAAGACTCCAATCAAAATATAATGTTGCAGTTTTTGATGCTTTAGCTACCAGTTGTCATGATTTGATTTATAAAAAGAACATAACTAACTTTCGTGATAGGAAGGATTCATTTATTAATTTATTCAAAGATGAAGACTTTTATGAATCTATTTCTGGCAGTTATTTAGATACAGCTAAAATAAAACTGCGCATTGAAAAAGCAACCATAGCTTTACAATGACAGAGACAGAGACATTTGTTTTTTCACGATTGGAATCTATTGAAGAAAGATTTCAGGAAGTTGATCTTCTCCTAAGATTTGCAGAAGCTAATCAAAATGATGATAAATCGTATTCTACTTTTTGTCGCTCAGCTCATATAATCCTTGTTGCTCATTTTGAAGGAGTAATCAAAGAAATTTGTAGGGATGTGATTGATGACATTAATTACAACAATACTTTTGACAAAGTTCCTTCTAAAATATTCGCAACTTACTGTGATTATTTTTTAGTTAAAGAAAAAAACAATGAATTTTCAAGTAAGGGAAAAAATAATTTACGAGAAAAATTATTAACTGCTTTTGGAGCGTCAAGGGCAAACTTAAATGCTGAGCCATTTATATTTGTTGAAGGTAAAAATCTTGCGCCAGCGATAATTGACACGATATTTCTCAGATTTGGATTAAAAAATTTTTTCTGGAGTTTGAAAAATTCAGATTTAGATGTTGTTTTTGAAGATTCAAGAACTGAAATAGAACAATTGGAAAATTTACTAAGAAATCATATCAGAGAAAATGTTATCAGGTATCCATATTCCGTTAGAAAAAGCATTTACACACCTGATGAAAATATTTTTAGTCAACAAAAACAAAAAACTCTTTGGGAAGAATTCATTGATAACTTTTTAAAAGAAAGGCATAACATTGTTCACGGACAAGTAATTAACAATCCATATAATCACGAAAATTTAAATAAAGCAAAAATTAAAATTAAAATAATTATCTATGTATTTATAATAAATTTAACCTTAATTTCCAACCCGAATTGCGAATAAACACTTAAATTTACTAAGCAACAACCAATACTTTCGTATTCTCACATTACAAGCCAATAAACTTTAATATTTTAAACACTTATATTTTCATAGCCCATTCATTTATTGTTTTTTTATTGACGTACATTTTACGCTTTATGAATCAATCTCTATAGCGACGATTTTCTTGCCGTTTGTCTTTCTGTACGCATCTATGCGCCATCTATTTAACAGCCACAAATGGAAAACTGTTATTTTTGCGTATCCCCATGCGGATGATCGTCAGCATTTTGCTGAACTCTTCGCTTTTTTTAATATGGCGCAGCATTTCATTTTTCGCGGCTTGGATATCGCGTTTTAACAAATGCTGAAGGATGCGATGATGTTCTTCGTAGGTTTTTCTGATCCGTTCCTGATCGGTAAAATCCAAGCGCCGGACGATGCGGATGCGGTTGTTGATGTCGATCAACAATTTCATTAAGGCTTGATTGCCGCCGCCTTCGGCAAGTTTGATATGGAACGCCTCATCTAGGCTAGCGACCCGCTCCGCTTTGCCGTCGTCATCTTCGGCGGTGTCTTTTTCCCATACCTTGCACAAATTTCTTAACGCCTCATCGGACATCGTGGTGCAAGCCAATTCCAACGACAACATCTCCAGACTGACGCGGATTTGGTAGTAGTCGGTAAATTCCTCCAAATCCATAGCCCGCACAAAACAGCCCTGTTTAGGACGAATAGTAATCAGCCCCTCGTTCGCCAAGCGTTGTAAGGCTTCCCGTATCGGTGTCCTGCTGACTTTGAAATAACTGGCCAACTCGGTTTCGGTCAAACGCGAATTGGGCTGAATTTCAAAATTCAGGATCATGTTGCGAAGTGTCCCATAAATGTGTTGCGCAGCCGCGCCTTTTGCTGTCGTCATGTAAGTTTTTGGTAAAAATAGCCGGTGTTCCAAGGGCATTGGTCAACCACGCCCATAAGTTTAAAAGGTAATCTGATTATGTACCCCACTAGCTAGAGTATATAACATCCGGCCAGCGAATATGGTAGCGGCCTTGATAATTCCGCCTTAACCACAGATGTGCGACATTGATGTGCAAAATTACCATTTTTTGCACCATATTGACCAAAAATTGCCCAAGCCTGCAAGGCAACAACGTGGCAAGCACCTATTGTCTTTAAAAACTACCATTTATTTACAATCACTTACAATAAAATAGCAGTTATTTGCTTAGCTGATGGTATGGGACTTGCTTTGTTGTATACATAGTTGCATTTTACCTGCCATACCCATCAACACGCAGAGAATCGTTATGCAAGCCATTGAAATACATGCCGAACCCGAAGCCATCACCCTTGATTTAACCAAGACAGCCGTTGTCATCATTGATATGCAGCGGGATTTTCTGGAGCCAGGCGGTTTTGGCGAATCCCTAGGCAATGACGTATCCCTATTGTCCGCCGCCATTGCCCCCTGCCAAGCCCTACTCAGTGCCGCAAGAGAAAAGGGCCTGTTAATCATCCATACCCGTGAAGGCCATCTCCCCGATATGTCCGATGCCCACAAGGCTAAAATCGAGCGGGGCGACCCCAGCGTACGGATAGGGGAAATGGGGCCGATGGGCCGTATCTTGATCCGTGGCGAGCCAGGACAAGACATTATCCCCGCACTCTATCCGCAAGCGGGCGAACCTGTCATCGACAAACCCGGCAAGGGCGCGTTTTATGCGACGGCCTTCGAATCCATTTTGCAAGCTAACGGCATTGAAGACTTGATTGTCTGCGGCGTGACCACTGAAGTGTGCGTACATACCACGATACGGGAAGCGAATGATCGTGGTTATCGTTGTCTCGTGCCCGGTGATTGCTGCGGCTCGTATATCCCCGAATTTCATGAAATGGGTCTACGCATGATTAAGGCGCAAGGCGGGATTTTTGGTTGGGTCACTGATTCGCAGCGTATTTTGGCGGCGATGGCCGGATAAACCAAATTTTTATTACTGACGTTACGCAGTAACGTTGTTTTTCTCCCGTTTGCCGCGCCGAGCATCGCAGGTTTTGTCGGGATAAGCCCGAATACCCGCAGGGCATAAAGGGGCGCGGCAGGGATGCCGCGCGTCGGTAAAGCACCCAAAGGGCATAAAGGGCAGGAAGCCCCTTTTACCGACCCCCGACAAAACCGAGAAGCACAGGATGAAGCGGCAATCGGGCCGCCTTTTCTTTGGACACTTTCTTTTCGACTGCATGGATGCAGGAGGTAGGGCAATGCAGGAGCAATTGCCGAGGCGGAGCAAAAGAAAGTGTCTCGCCTTCGGGTGCGAAAACCCGATTAAATAGTGTCGCGATAGCGACTCATCATGTGTTTTTTTAATCGGCAGAAAATGTCTGCGTAACATCAGGTTATCACTCCCACAAAATGACAGACGCAACCCCATCACCGTATCTTTAATTTAGGCATACCAAAATAGAGGGCAACATGACAACATCAAAGGTTAACATTTGGACACCCGGAGACTGGAACGCTTACTTCGGCTTTGGCACCAATATTCTGGTCAATCTGCTGGTCTTGACAGGATTATTACGGTTTGTGCTGAAAATGCCCGATGATCTGGTCTTCGGGCGTATTCTTCCGGCGACCGGACTTATGCTGTTTTTAAGCACCCTTTATTATGCGTGGTTGGCCTACAAGCTGGCGAAAGAAACGGGCAGGGATGATGTCTGCGCCCTGCCCTCAGGAATCAGCGTGCCGCACATGTTTGTGGTGGTTTTCGTCATCATGTTGCCGATTTCGCTCAGTACCAACGATCCGGTCAAGGGCTGGGAAGCCGGGCTGGCGTGGGTGTTCATCCAAAGCTTTGTGCTGATGGTGGGCGGCTTTATCGCGCCCATTATCCGTAAAGTCACTCCCCGTGCCGCTTTGCTCGGTACGCTGGCGGGGGTGTCCATCGCCTTTATCTCCTTACGCCCCGCTTTAGAAATGTTTATGACCCCCGTGGTCGGCGTGGTGTGTTTCGCTATTATCTTAGCCAGCTGGTTTGGCGGGGTGCGTTATTTCAAAGGCATTCCGGCGGGCTTGGTCGCGATTGCCGTGGGTACTCTGATTGCGTGGTGCTCTACCTTAATGGGCTTGAATTATGGCGGCATGAGTTTAGATAATGTCACCGCTTCCTTTGCCAACTTTGGTTTCTCGTTTCCACTTCCGGCTATAGGCCATGTGTTTTCAGGGTTTGAATTTTTGGGCGTGATTTTGGTGACGGCCATTCCATTCGGCATTTATGACTTGGTTGAAGCAATGGATAATGTCGAAAGTGCGGCGGTCGGGGGCGACAGCTACCCAACCACACGAGTATTGACCGCCGATGGCGTGGTCAGCCTAATCGGCTGCATGATGGGCAACCCGTTCATCAACGCCGTATACATCGGCCATCCTGGTTGGAAATCTATGGGCGGACGTATAGGTTACTCGGCGGCAACGGGCATTACCGTGCTGGTGCTATCTTGGTTAGGTATCATCGCGCTGATGGCCTCTTTAATCCCGGTCGTCGCCATCTCGCCTATTTTGCTTTACATCGGTATGCTAATCGGCGCACAAGCCTTTCAGGAAACGCCAAGAAGCCATGCCCCCGCCATCATTTTGGCCTTAATGCCCAATCTTGCCGCCTGGGGCAAATTGCAGATTGATAACTCATTAGGCGCGGCCGGCACCAGCGCCGCCGCGCTGGGCCTGGATAAACTGGGAAAAGTAGGCGTACTGTATCATGGCTTGGAAGTGCTAGGTGGTGGTGCTATTTTGGGCGGCTTAATGTTGGGCGCGATAGCCGCCTTTGTCATTGAGCGGGAATTGGTCAAAGCCGCTTTGTTTGCCTTAGCCGCTGCGGCTTGCACGTTTGTCGGCCTAATGCACGGTGAAGCCATCGGTTTCGCCCAATCGTTACCAGTGACGTTCAGTTACCTTGCCGTGGCGGGCATTTTGCTGGTTTCGGCAAAATACGCCGAAATAATACCGGCCTCAAAAGACACCCATTAGCCCCCTTTACCCCTTCTCCAGTCTTTCAATGCAATCTATAGGCTGGGCTTACCGCCCAGCCTAGTGCTTTACCCTCCGCAAACGCGAGTTACCTCCCCTACGCCCCCCTCCCCTTACCGACCACTGTTTCCGGTTTATTCATCCCTCAATCCGCCAATAAACACAATCAGTCAAATAACTCATGAGTCATTTGACTAATAGCTGGCAAGATAGGGTTTTTATACAGTGGACACCTGCCCGATTCAGCATTTAATCTTAAGTTACGTTACTGCCCTACGATTTTTTGCACAGATACACGCTTGTTACGGTGTATGCTTAGCAAGCCAAAATCCTAGAAGCCCTTAAAGAACATAAGCAATCGCTTACGATTAGGTTATGCACGTATACGATACTAGCCCATGAAAAATAAAAATATTTATCAAAATATCTCAAAAATACGCCGCGATTATAATTCATGGGTGGCGAATGAAAGTCTGGAAGACTATGCCTTGCGTTTTGCCCCGCGTAGCTTCCGTAAATGGTCGGAATTTCAGGTCGCCAATACCGCTTTCGGCTCGACTTCGTTTTTGGTACTGGAGGCCATTGGCGGGTTTTTGTCGATACATTACGGCTTCACCAATGCGTTTTGGGCGATTTTAATCGTTGGGGTGGTGATTTTTATCACCAGCTTCCCGATCAGCTATTACGCGGCCCGCTACAATATCGACATTGACTTGCTGACCCGCAGCGCCGGCTTTGGCTATCTCGGCTCCACGGTTACGTCGCTCATTTACGCCTCGTTTACCTTTACGCTTTTCGCCTTGGAAGCGTCGATTATGTCGCTGGCCTTGGAATTGTATTTTAATATCCCTATCGCCCTCGCCCATGTCATCAGCGCGGTCACGGTCATTCCGCTGGTGACGTTTGGTATCACCACCATTAGCCGGATGCAATTGTGGACGCAACCGCTGTGGTTGGTGCTGTTAATCGCTCCCTACATCGCCGTGGTTATGCACGAGCAAGACGCATTACTGACCGTGGAGAGTTATTTTTGGATAGCGGCCAGTGGGCAGGGGTTTAACTGGTTATTGTTCGGCAGCGCCACAACCGTGGCGTTTTCAATGGTCGCGCAAATCGGCGAGCAAGTGGATTTTCTTAGGTTTATGCCGGAGAAAACCGCCGCCAACAAACTGCGCTGGTGGTTGGCGACGATTAGCGCAGGGCCGGGCTGGATTATTTTTGGTATGCTCAGACAACTGGGCGGCGCCTTGTTGGCTCATCTGGCCATACGTCACGGCATCGCCCCCGAACATGCGCACGAACCCACGCAAATGTATCTGATCGCTTATCAAGAATTGTTTCCCAATCCTGAATGGGCGCTGGCGGCGACCACCCTGTTTGTGGTCATCAGCCAACTTAAGATCAATGTCACCAATGCGTATGCCGGTTCTTTGGCGTGGTCGAACTTTTTTTCGCGCATCACCCACAGCCATCCGGGGCGGGTGATCTGGTTGCTGTTCAATGTCCTAATCGCTTTGCTCTTGATGGAATTTGGCGTGTTCGGTGCCTTGGAAAAAGTATTGGGATTGTTTTCCAATATGTCGATAGCGTGGATTAGCGCGGTCGCCGCCGAATTGTTGATTAACAAACCCCTCAAACTTAGCCCGGACATCATCGAATTTAAACGTGCGTACCTGCCGGATTTGAATCCGGTCGGCATTATCGCGACGTTCGTGGCCTCGGTGGTGTCAATACTGGCCTACCTTGGCCTGTTTGGTGAGCACGCACGGGCTTTTTCGGGGTTTATTTCACTGGGCTTGGCGTTTGTGCTAGTACCTAGCATTGCTTTTTTTACCGGACATAAACATTATCTGGCGCGGGATCGCAATAAAAAAAATCGCCATAGCCATAATCGGTGCAGCATTTGTGAAAATGAGTTTGAGCATGAAGACATTGCCTATTGTCCGGCTTACGATGGCAGCATTTGTTCTTTATGCTGTACCTTGGATGCCCGTTGTCTGGATGCCTGTAAGCCGGGGGCGCGGCTGGACGATTATATGGAGCTGTTCGCACGGCGGTTTCTACCGGCCCGCATCAATCTGACCGCCCGCTTACGGCTGTTGCGCTTTACGCTACTGTTTGTATTTTTATCCGTGTTGACCAGCATTTTTATCGGCATTATTTATTATCAGGATTTATTGGCGGCGGAAACGTCACTGCCGACGTTTGAATTGTTATTGACCAATTTTGTTAAAGTCTATACCTCATTGCTGGTGTTTATCGGCCTATGCACATGGTGGC
>JACXTQ010000325.1 GCA_016919605.1 Methylovulum sp. | reverse complement strand
TTAAGAAAGCGAGGGTTTTGGGTTGCATGTTGTCTTGGTGTGCAAGCTTTTTATGTTTGTTCCCGTGGGATTAAGTTGGCCTCAGCTCCGGTAGGCCGAAGCTTGCCTTGGTGATGCTGTTATAATGCTTCGTTTGGCGGTGTTGGCACGGCCTATTATCATTGCGGTGCGCATCACGGCTTGGCTGGCGTGCCTTTTAAAGAATGGAGAATTGCAGATGGCAAATCAATGCGGCAAATTATATGTTGTTGCCACGCCGATAGGTAACTTGGGCGACATCAGTTTTCGGGCCATTGAGACCTTAAAGCAAGTGGATTTGATTGCGGCGGAAGATACCCGCCATGTTGGTATGTTGTTGCAGCACTATGGCATTAGCAATAAGCGGGTGTCGTTGCATCAGCATAACGAAGATAGGGCTTCGCTCGCACTCTTGGAAAAATTGCGGGCGGGCTTGTCGATTGCCTTGGTGTCCGATGCCGGAACGCCGTTGTTAAGTGATCCAGGTATGCCCTTGGTCAAGCTGGTGAAAGAGGCGGGGCTGGATGTGGTGCCAATTCCTGGCGCGTGCGCCCTGATTGCGGCGTTATCGGCGGCGGGCTTGCCGGTTAGTCAGTTTACTTTTGAGGGGTTCGCGCCACGAACGTCATCGGCACGTAAGACTTTTTTTGGTGAGCGGGCGCTAATGCCGATCACTTGGGTGATTTATGAGTCTAGCCACCGTATTTTGGCCTGTTTGCAAGACATGGCGGCGGTGTTACCTTTGGATAGGGAGATTGTCATCGCTAGGGAGCTGACCAAACTGCACGAAACCATTGTCAAAACCACACTGGCGGAAGCGGTGGCCTTGGTGGAGAGGGATGAGAATATGCGCAAAGGCGAGTTTGTGGTGATTGTCGATGGCGCGGCGGTGGTTAAGGCCGAACAGGATGTTACTGATGAGCAATTGAGGGTGCTGGGTGTTTTGCTTAAGGAGTGTTCCATTAAAACCGCCGTGGCCTTGGCGGTCGAAATTACGGGCGGGCGAAAAAAATCGTTATATCAAGCGGCTTTGGCGATGCAACAATAAAATATTAAAATCGTGCAACATATCAATAAACAAATATGTTATACTGGCGGATGGAAGAGTTGACCGAGCAGTCGCTGTTTTATCCTTGCGATAAAATGGAGGAAAGTCCGGGCTCCACTGGGCAGGGTGCCAGGTAACGCCTGGGAGGTGTGAACCTACGGAAAGTGCCGCAGAAAATAAACCGCCTGTCTTTGGCAGGTAAGGGTGAAAAGGTGCGGTAAGAGCGCACCGCGCAACTGGTAACAGGTGTGGCAGGGTAAACCCCACCCGGAGCAAGATCAAATAGAGGGACAGACGCGTGGCCCGCGCGGTTCCTGGGTAGATTGCTTGAGCTGTAAGGTGACTTGCAGCCTAGATGAATGGCTGTTCTCGACAGAACCCGGCTTACAGGTCAACTCTTTCTTCTTACTAGGGCTTTACCGCTTTTTTTTATGGGTGATTTGTGAATTAATACCATTAATGTGGTGCATCGCGCCCTTTTTTATGTTACAGGCATGTGACACCTCGATCTTAAGCCCTTGCGGCATCCATTCTTTATTCCGAAAACCCCCTGCACTAAAATGGCTCACTTTATTGATAAATCTTGAGATTTGTCAAAATTACCCATATATCGCCTATGCTGTCCGCCAAGGCTTTGTAAGTTATTGTCAAAAAAGCAAGATTTCAATCCAAAATCATTCTTGACTAACTGTTGAATGGAATCTATAGTGCGCTTAATTAGGGTTAAATGTGGTGTAAATGGGTAAAAAAATGGATTTTTTGGGAATTGGGGTGGATTTTGTTTCGCGGCATCAGTTCAATCAATCTTGATGACAAAGGGCGTATTGCCATTCCCACCCGTTATCGGGAAGCCTTACAGCAGTGTTGCCAACGCCAGATGATTGTCACGGTCGCCGTTAATGAGCGGTGTACGGGGGAAAACGGTTGCTTGTGGCTCTACCCTTTGCCGGAATGGGAAAAGCTTGAAAACACGATCAGACAATTGCCCACCCTGAATAAAGCCGCAGGCAAGCTTAGGCGTTTTCTCATCGGCAATGCCTCCGAATGTGAAATGGACAGCCAAGGCCGTGTCTTGTTACCCGAAAAGCTGCGGGCGTTTGCCGGCATGGACAAAAAAATTGTCTTGGTGGGCCAACTCGATAAGTTTGAGATTTGGCATGAAGCTGCTTGGAATGCCAAAGAACGGGATTGGTTGGACAGCAACGATAACGAAGGTGTCGAGGACTTGGGGCATTTATCATTTTAATGAGGATTAGTAAGTGGAACATTTGCCCGTCATGCTGGCGGAAGCATTGGAGCAGTTGGCGATTAGGGCAGACGGTCTGTATGTCGATTGTACGTTTGGACGCGGGGGGCATAGCCAAGCTATTTTGGCGCAATTGGGTGAGAGCGGGCGGCTGCTGGCGTTGGATCGGGATTTGGATGCCATCGGCTCGGCCACTGCGCAGCTTCTGCAACAAGATCCGCGCTTTAGCTTAGTCCACGCTTGTTTTTCACAACTGTATACGAAGACTGTCACTGAGCGGGTGATTGGGCAAGTTGATGGCATTTTAATCGATTTGGGCGTTTCCTCGCCACAACTTGACAATCCCGAACGCGGTTTCAGTTTTTTGCACGATGGCCCCTTAGATATGCGTATGGACACATCCGTTGGCCTGTCCGCCGCGCAATGGTTGGCGCAGGTGTCAGAACCCGATTTGGTCGCCGCCTTGTTTGATTATGGTGAAGAGCGTTTTGCGCGGCGTATCGCTAGGGCTATTATTGAGCAGCGTCTACAGGAGCCGTTGATCACGACACGGCAATTAGCAAAACTGATCGAAGAAGCCGTTCCGATTAGGGAAAAGCACAAGCATCCTGCAACCCGTTCTTTTCAGGCGATACGGATTGTTGTCAACAGCGAGTTGGACGAACTTAAACAAGTTTTATTGCACGCTATCGCGTTGTTAAAGCCAGGTGGGCGACTGGTGGTCATTTCTTTCCATTCCCTTGAAGACCGAATAGTCAAACGTTTTTTTCGTGCCGAATCCGGCGCAAAATATGATCCGGGCAAGTTTCCCATTAAAGAGGTCGACATTACTAAAGGTGTTTTAAAAAAGGGCGGTAAGGCCATTAAGGCCAGCGATCAAGAAATTGCGCACAATGTCCGTTCGCGCAGCGCCGTCATGCGGGTTGCGGAGAAAGCATAATGGGGTCATGGCGGGTTTTAGGGATAGGTCTGTTGTTTATGGCGTTGTTGGTGTCGGCGATAGCGGTGGTCTATTACCAATACAGCGCCCGCTTAGTCTTTATTGAAATCCAGCAGCAACAAGCGGCTCTTGACCAATATGAAACGGAGTGGGGGCAAGTGCAGTTGGAGATCACCATGCTTTTGGAAGAAAATCGGGTCGAGTCCGCTGCGCTGAATCAGCTTAAGCTAGTCGTCCCTAAGCGTGAAGAAATTATTTATCTCAAACCTTAATGCCTGAATGATCGACTTCCGATTGAAAAAAACAGCGCCTGTGCCGAATACGGATTTTACGGGTAGAAGACGTTTCCTGCTGGTGTTTATGATGCTGTGTATGGTGGCGCTGATCGGTCGTGCAGTTTACCTGCAACTCGTTTACCAATATGACAGTAAGCTGGAAAATGTTTACGAGCATGTCGGTGTGCAGACGATTATGGCATCGCGGGGCATGATTAAGGATCGTAATGGCGAACCGTTGGCAGTCAGTACGCCTGTGCATTCCATTATTATCAACGCCTATGAAGTCAAAAAAGATGATGAGGCGCGGGTCAAGCAAATGGAAAAGGCTTTCCGCAAGTTTAAAAAAGAGCAACTCCATTTAGAAAAAGAAATGAAGATGACTGAAGAGGAAAAGCTTCAGGTGCTCAATGATTATAAAAAAGAAAAAGACCTGAAAATCGCGCAAATCGAAAAATTGCTGTCTTTGCCGGTTGGCAAGGTGGCCAGTTTGGTCAAAACTGACAAACCTCGGCAATTTGTCTATCTGGCGCGTAGGATTGACCCTTCAATTGGTGAGCAAATCAAAACCTTAAAGGTCGCCGGCATTTTTATCGAACCTGAATATAAACGCTTTTATCCCACCCGTGAAGTGGCTGCGCATTTGTTGGGCTTTACCGACGCTAAAGATGTTGGTCAGGAAGGGGTGGAGGCAGGTTATGAAAAAACCTTGCAAGGAATTTCCGGTAGCAAGCGGGTGATCAAGGACGGGCAAGGGCATGTGGTTGCCGTGACCGACAGTAAGGAAGCCGTCAAAGGCAAGGATGTCGAATTAAGCATTGATGAGCGTATCCAATATCTGGCGTATCGGGAATTGGAACGGGCGGTTGAGGAAAACAAGGCCAAAACCGGTGTGTTGGTGATTTTGGATGCCAAAACCGGCGAGTTGTTGGCGGCGACCAACCAGCCTTCATTCAATCCTAACACCAAACAAAAAAGCTCTTACCGTAACCGTGCCATCAACGATGTGTTTGAGCCAGGTTCAACGGTCAAGCCGTTTGTAGTTGCAGCCGGCCTTGAAGGCGGTTATGTCAAGCCCACGGATATGTTTTATACCAATGGCAGTTTTTCCATAGGCCACCGCACGGTTAAGGACGTGCATAATTATGGCACGATGGATTTGACCAAGGTAATCAAAAAGTCCAGTAATATTGCCGTTAGCCAAATGGCACTCAGAATGCCGCCTAAATATTTTTGGGGCGTTTACCGTAAGCTCGGTTTTGGTAGTTCGGCAAAAATCGGTTTTCCTGGTGAAGCTAACGGTAGTTTGATTGACTACCATCGTTTAAATGATTTTGCACGGGCTACCTTGTCATTTGGTTATGGCCTAAGTACATCCGCCTTGCAATTGGCCAGAGCCTACACTGCTTTGGCCGATGATGGTGTATTACATTCGGTCAGCTTGTTAAAGCGAGAAGAAGACGATGGCGCACAGCGGGTGTTTTCGGTAAAAACTGCACGTAGCGTTAGAGCCATGATGGAGCAGGTCATCACCAAAGACGGTACGGCTTATGAGGCGAAGGTCGATGGTTATACGGTCGCGGGCAAAACCGGTACGGTAAAAAAATCCGGTGGTCGCGGTGGTTATATGGCGAAAAAATATTTCTCGGTATTTGCAGGCATAGCTCCGGCAAGAGATCCGCGTCTGGTGATGGTGGTTATGATCGACGAGCCTTCCGCCGGACAATATTACGGTGGCTTGGTGTCCGCCCCCGTGTTTTCCAGAGTGATGACCGGCGCGTTACGGATACTCGACGTGGCTCCTGATCAAGTGGAAACTATGCCTATTTTATTAACCCAACAACTTCAATAACGTACGCCAATGAACCTACACGCTTTGTTAGACGGACTGGTTCCCGCGCTACCTCCAGAAATGGTCGCGCTTTGGGTGAATGGCTTGGTATTGGATAGTCGTCAAATTCGGCCAGGCGATACCTTTATCGCCCTGAACGGCAGTCAACAGCACGGCTTAAGTCATGCTGGGCAAGCCATTGCCCAAGGTGCGCTATTGATACTTTATGATCCTGTCGGAAACGGAGCAGCCTTGGCGGCCACCATCACGGCTGTGCCAACCTTAGCCATTGACGGTTTAAGCGATAATTTAGGGCAGCTCGCCGCCCGCTTTTATGGGCAACCATCGCAAAAAATGGCGGTGATTGGCATTACCGGAACCAATGGCAAAACCTCATGTAGCCAATTCTTGGCGCAAATGCTCGATGCGTGCGGCATTATCGGTACGCTAGGATGGGGTAAATGGGGGCAGCTTGCCAAAACCGCCAATACCACTCCCGATGCCTTAACTGTGCAACAACTGTTGGCAAGCTTGCATAGCCAAGGCAAACAAGCGGTGGCGATGGAAGTTTCCTCCCACGGTTTGGCACAAGGGCGGGTTAATGGCGTAAATTTTAAGGGCGCGGTGTTCACCAACATCTCCCATGATCATCTGGATTATCACGGTACGATGGCTGCCTATCTGGAAGCCAAGCTGTTATTGTTAAAACAGCCAGGGCTGGAGTTCGTGGTCATTAACCTTGATGCCGAAGGTAGTGGGCGGATGCTCGCCGAAACGCCGGCTACGGCAGTGATTTGGGGGGTTAGTCGCCACGGGAAAACGCTGGTCAGAGGTGAAACCTTGCAAGTACCCAGCAGTTATGCTCATGCCGGTGGTCTTGAATTGACGGTGGCATGGCGCTCTGTCAGCAAAACCATTGAAGTGCCTTTATATGGCGACTTTAACGTTGAAAATGTTGTGTTAGTGCTCGCGGCGATGTTGGCAATGGGCGAGCCTTTTGCGCAAGCTGTTACAAAATTGACCCGTTTGCAAGCTATTAGCGGACGTATGGAATGTTTTGGTGGCGTTAAACAGCCCTTAGTTTTTGTTGATTATGCCCATACGCCTGATGCTTTGGATAAAGTATTGCGCAGTGCGCGTAAGCATTGCCAACGTGCCTTATGGGTAGTATTTGGCTGTGGTGGTAACCGCGATGGTGGTAAACGTCCGCTGATGGGTGCTTGTGCCGGACAACGCGCGGATTATGTGATCGTCACCGACGACAACCCCAGATTTGAGGACAGCGCCAGCATTATTAAGGCTATTTTGGATGGTTGTGATACTAGTAAGACCGAAGTGCTGGCAAACCGTGAAGAGGCCATACGTAGCGCAATAGCCAGAGCCAGTGACGAGGATTGTATTGTGGTGGCGGGTAAGGGACATGAGGATTATCAGGATATTCACGGCGTTAAATATCCGTTTAGTGACCAACAGGTAGTGCTTGATGCCCTGGCACAGTGGAGAAAATGATGGTTATGTTGTTGAGTGAGATTGCCGCTGTTGTCGGCGGACATCATAACGG
>JACXTQ010000043.1 GCA_016919605.1 Methylovulum sp. | reverse complement strand
TAACCCGCGTTAAGCACGGTGGCCTGATAGTAAGCGGTATAACCAATACCCACGAATTTTCGCGCGGCGTTGACGATGCCACGCTGGGATTGCCGCAACAAGAACTTGGAGCCGACTACCAAAAAGGCTACCAATCCGGTATGGACAATTTTATTTTTTCGTTCATCACCGAGCAAGGACGCTCATTTGTGTCGTTAGCGACAAATCCTGATAAACGCTTCGCAACCCAACAGGATGCGGTCAGGCAAACCGCTTACCCAATGGCGCAAAGCACCGACGAATGGCGGTTCATTTACAAAAAAAGCAACGGCAAAACCATTTGCTCAGTTGACAGCGGCGAGACCTGGCATTTTTCCACACGCCAAGCCCTCGACCACAAATACGGCATCACCCATGCTGTAGACCCGACAAAATGGTATCAGGCCAAAGACCAAATTGAAGCGTCAGAAATTGAATACAAGATACGCCTGAAAAAAGAAATCCGGCAAAAACCCTTAAACCAGCAAGACCTTTTCGAGGACATTGACAATGGCTCAGCAACTATCCCCACAAGAGCGCGACGCGCAAATCCAACACCATTTAGCCTTGGCGCATAAACGCATAAAAAGCTTATGCGCCAACAACACCGTGGCCGCAAAATTTACGGCAATGGCCTTACACATCGCCAAAAGCGAATCATTAAGCAAATGTACGCCTATCAGCATCGTTAACGCCATGCTGGAAGTGGCGGCAGTAGGCCTTGATCCAGACCCTAACGCAGGGCATGTTTATTTTGTGCCTTACGGCGTAGGGCGCGACCAAGACCGTGTCTATAACGTACAGATGCAAATAGGTTATAAGGGCTATTTGTGGCTGGCACATAGTGCGGGTTGGGACATACGCGCCCAAGCCGTGTACACGGTTGACACGTTTACCAGAGACGCTAGTGACCCCTTCAATCCCAGAACCATTTTCATTGAAGGTGAGCGGCAATTGGGCAACAGCGAATGGGTTTATCAAAATTTAAAAGGGGTTCGGGTAGCGGGAAGACATGTAGCCCACGGCTTAATCCGCGACGATTATATCCCGAAAGATGTTATAGAGCGTTTGCGCCTGATGTCTCCATCCCAAGACATGCCTACACTGGACTGGGTGGTAAAAAAACTTAAGCATGATGAAAAGAAACGGCTAACTGACCAACAGCCTGTGCAAATCTGTCAAGAACATTATGAAGCCATGGCCCTTAGCAAAGCGATAAGAAAATTTATTGCCTTGATACCGAGAAACAGCATTGCTGCTTTGATGGACAAAATGCCAGATCATATCGAAGGCAAAGTAGTGGGCGATAAACCAGTTGCCGACGATGTCCCGTTGCTACAGACAGCACCGCTGCAATTGCCAGAAATCCCCAAAGAAACGTTGAATACCTGGCAAATAGCCGATGAAGAACAAGCAGAATTTGCGGACGTTGACCCAAGTACAGGCGAAATGCCTGGCCCACTGCACCAAGAAATGCCCGAACCCGCAGGACAAACGGCATCACTGAAAACCAAAATCAAAAATGCCAAAACTAAAACAGCCCTTGATAAGCTGATCGCCACGCTGTCCGATGCCGAAAAAAATGAGCATCAGGACACCATCGACGAAGCTTACGACCTTTTCCGGTAAGCCGCCATGTGCGTAATACAAGCAGCAGCCGAATCCGTTGCCGCCGCAAAAAACGCCTTGCTGGCGGCAATGCAAGAGAGGTTTCCTATGGGAAGCAGAGTCCATGTAAAAACTGACAAACGCAGCGATTACGGCAAAGTTTGCGGCTATAGCGTAGATACCGCATGTATCCAAATAATTAGCGAGTCAACCGACAAAAAAAGCAGCGTTAATTATAAGTTTGTAACGTTTATACCCTACATAAATTAACATGACATGGCTAATCAGCAATGCACTGATGCAAAACTTCGCGAACTCGCTCTTTTTGCCGGAGGGGGCGGCGGAATCTGGGGAGGAAAGCTATTGGGGTGGACTACAGTTTGCGCCGTTGAACGTGATCTCTACGCCGCACAGCTTTTGGCACAACGACAAAATGATGGAACCCTCGAACCTTTCCCAATTTGGGCTGACATCACGACTTTTGACGGAAACCCTTGGCGAGGCTGTGTTGACGTGGTATCTGGCGGCTTCCCGTGCCAAGACATCAGCGCAGCCGGAAAAGGCGCAGGCATCACCGGAGAACGCAGCGGGCTTTGGAAACAAATGGCTCGCATTATTGGCGAAGTACGACCCGAATACGCATTCATTGAAAACAGCCCAATGCTCGTTACTAGAGGACTCGACACCGTCCTCTGTGACCTTGCCGCGCTGGGGTTCGATGCGGAATGGGGGGTTATTGGTGCGCACCACACCGGAGCAATTCACCGACGCGACCGGATTTGGATACTTGCCCACCATAACCGTAAACGGCAACAACAACCGCAAAGGTGTGAGCAAAACCAGCGGCAATGGCCTGGCGACCGTAGCGAAACTGTTGCCGACAATCAGAGCCAGGGATGCCGACCGGAACGGATCAGCACCCAAGACCCACTGGAAACGCAGCTTCGGGGGAAATTTACTGAGCGATATTGCACAACTGCCGCCAGAGACTATTTGCCAAAGATTAGACGATGGCGACAACACCAGAGAAAAACTGTTGCCGACGTTAACGGCCACGGATACCAAGGGCAAAAGTGGAGCAGGATATGTTCAACGGCATGGGGCGCACCGTTTGTCAGATTACCTACCAACGCTGGCAGCATCAGATGCAACACGCGGCGGCAAGGAGATAACCGACAACATGACCGGCCAATCGTTAAGGCAGAAAGCAGGTGGCCGCTTGAACGAGACATGGTGCGAGAAATTCATGGGGTGGCCCACTGGAAGCACCGCATTAGAGTCCTTGGAAACGGACAAGTACCACGAGTGGTTAAAGTTGCATGGCTAACGCTGATGCAACGCATACAAAACGATAATTGGAATATGTGATGATTGAAATTGTTGATAATAAGCTAGTGATTCAGGTGCCTCAGGAAGTTGATAAATCACAAAGTGTGAAGATATTTGGCGAGCGCATGAAAGCGGCCAGACTAATGAATAACTACTCATTAGCTGATGCCTATCCGCTATTTGGTTACAGCAATGTTTCAACTCTCTCCAAAATTGAGAGTGGAAGCTATGGTTCGTCAGTCCAGATCTGGTTGGTGGTGCGGGCTTCGGAGGTTTATTTTGTCTCCACAGATTTTTTGTTCGGTTTGTCGGAAGACTGGGAGCGCGATGCCCAGGTCAGTCAGGAGCGGGAAGTGACGCGGATGTTGTCGGATTGTCTGCTGCAAATGCGGGCGGCGGAGCTGAATCAGGTGCGCACTATCAGCAAAAAAATAGATGCCTGCGGTAAAGCGACAAATTTTGCGTTGACGGCGATCACGAAGATTTATACCGCCTTGGAGACGGTGCGCCGCAAGAATGCGGTTTTTGATGAGGAAATTATCGGCGGCGCGGCCTTGGTGAAGGCCACCGATGAGGCGTTTGCCTTGGCGGCACAGTCGAAAACGGGGCTGGCTAAGGCGAAGTTTATGTTGCGCGGTGATGCAGAATTAAAGGCAGACCTATGAAAAAATTTCACATAGCCTACTGCATAGCTTCCCTATTGGCCGCAAGCGATGAGGCAATCGCCGAAGCGGTATCCGGCGGAACCGTTGAAGAAATGCGCGGCTCACTAAAAGCCATGTTAGACGACGGCATCGAATTTTTAACCATTGCCGACTGCGACAACACACATAAAAACGGAAGCTGTGCAGGGCATGAAGCTGCCGACGAATTGGGGTAAGAAATGGCTTTAAAAAATAAAGGCTTTACGCATGACAACGTAAATAATGCGTCAGTTGAATGGTATACACCGCCTTGGATTTTTGAAAATCTTGGGTTGCAGTTTGACTTGGATCCGTGCGCACCAAGTGCGGATATTTTTCCCTTGGAAAAGCTGCGAGAGCTAGGAGTTAATCCGATTGAATACACTGGCGGCGTTCCGTGGATTCCTGCCAAACAAGCTTACACACTGGCTGATGACGGATTAAAACAGGATTGGCATGGCAAAGTATGGCTTAATCCGCCC
>JACXTQ010000324.1 GCA_016919605.1 Methylovulum sp. | reverse complement strand
TTTATGTCAGCCACCAGCGAAAAAATCAACAATCTGATTAACCAAGATTACAAACAAGGGTTTGTCACGGTGTTGGAAACCGACACCTTTCCTCCTGGCTTGACCGAAGAAGTCATCCATAAGCTGTCTAAGGTCAAAAACGAGCCAGAATTTATGCTCGAATACCGCCTGAAAGCGTTCCGGCACTGGCAGACCATGACCTCGCCGGCATGGGCGTTCGTCACATTTGACCCGATTGATTATCAGGCCATCAGCTATTATTCAGCACCTAAACGCAAAGACAGCGGCCCGAAAAGCCTTGATGAAATTGACCCGCAAGTGTTGGAGGCCTATAAAAAACTGGGCATTCCGCTGGATGAGCAAGAGCGGCTGGCGGGGATTGCCGTTGATGCGGTGTTTGACAGCGTCTCCGTCGCCACCACCTTTAAGGGCAAGCTGAAAGAAGCCGGGGTGATTTTCTGCCCGATTTCCGAAGCCCTGCGTGACTACCCTGAGCTGGTTAAAGAATATCTGGGTTCGGTCGTACCGCCTAGTGACAATTATTTTGCCGCGCTCAACGCCGCCGTGTTTACTGATGGTTCGTTTGTGTACATCCCCAAAGGTGTGCGCTGCCCAATGGAATTGTCCACTTATTTCCGTATCAACGCCGCCAATACCGGACAGTTTGAGCGCACCTTGATTATTGCCGATGAAGGGGCTTATGTGTCCTATTTGGAAGGTTGTCATCCGGCAGGTGAACAGGTATTGACACCGCAAGGTTGGCAAGCGATTGAAACCTTGCGGGCCGGGGATACGGTGTATGACCACGCCGGGCAAGCGCAACGGGTCAATGCGTTAATGGTCAGGCATTATTGTGGTGACATGATTACCGTGCGTCCGGTATCACGGCATAATAGCTTCCGTTTGACTACGGAACATCCGGTCTTGGCGATCAAACGGCAGGACGTGCAGGTCAAACGCGCGTCCAGAAACCCGCATTGGCTCCCCGAAGTGTCCACGCAAAAATTATTGGAAGCAGAGCCTGCTTGGCTGGCGGCCAAGGAATTGGCGGCGGGTGATTTTATTTTTGTTTCCAAACTGGCACATCAACTGGAATCGCCGTTTACCGATGCCGAAGTCGAATTATTAGGCTATTACTTGGCCGAAGGCAGTTCCTATTACAATACCGCGAACAAGCAATATACTAACCAGCTATCGTTTGGCTTGCATGAAACGGCTTTAGTGCAACACGTCAAAGCCTTGACCGAAAAGGTGACAGGCCGCCCCGTCTATCTGACCGAACAGGCCGACCGCAATGGCGCAAGCCTAGCCTTTTATTCCCAACATTACCATGATTGGTTTATCGGACATTGTGGCAAGGGCGCGTGCAACAAAACGTTAAGCGCCGCACTGATGGCATTGCCGACCGCGCAAATAAAAATTCTCTTGGATGCCTACTTGCTAGGCGATGGCAACCGTTGCGAACGCGGCAATTCGCGCATGGTGCGGTTTTGCACGGCCTCGCAAACATTGGCGCAACAAGTGCAAATGTTGCTGAACACGGTAGGGATTTTTGCTTGGATACAAACCCGTCCGGGCGGGGCCGTTAAGTTCTCTAACCAGTCTGACCGTATCATCAACCGCCAGCCACTTTACCATGTCGGTTATGCCGAAGATAAATCCTGGGACATGGTGCGTGAAATGGATGATTATTATATTGTCCCCATTAGTGAAGTCAGCTACGAACCGTTTGAGGATTTGGTTTTTAATATCGAAGTTGCCAACAGCCACAGCTATCTGGTCAAAGGCGTTGCCGTGCATAATTGCACAGCCCCGATGCGTGATGAAAATCAATTACATGCGGCGGTGGTCGAGCTGGTTGCCATGAAGGATGCGACCATCAAATACTCGACCGTGCAGAACTGGTATCCCGGCGACAAGAACGGCTTGGGCGGCATTTATAACTTTGTCACCAAACGCGCCGATTGCCGTGGCGATAATGCCAAAGTGTCATGGACGCAAGTGGAAACTGGCTCGGCCATCACTTGGAAATACCCCAGTGTGGTGCTGACGGGTGACAATTCTGTGGGTGAGTTTTACTCGGTCGCCGTCACCAACAATTACCAACAAGCCGACACTGGCACTAAAATGATCCATATCGGCAAGAATACCCGTAGCACCATAGTGTCTAAGGGCATATCGGCGGGTAAGGCGCAGAACACCTATCGCGGCTTGGTCAAAGTCTTAAAAAGCGCGGAGAATGCGCGTAACTATACCCAGTGCGATTCCTTACTGGTCGGCGACCGCTGCGGGGCGCATACTTTCCCGTATATCGAAGTCAAACAGCCATCGGCACAGGTTGAACACGAAGCCACCACCTCCAAAATCAGCGAAGACCAGTTGTTTTTCTGCCAACAACGCGGACTGTCCGCCGAAGATGCCGTGTCAATGATTGTCAACGGCTTTTGCAAGGAAGTGTTTAAGGAATTGCCGATGGAATTTGCCGTGGAAGCCCAGGCATTGTTGGGGTTGAGCTTGGAAGGGTCAGTGGGCTAGTGGGTAAGTATGATAAGATTTTGCAGAAAATCATTTACGGACGATCCGATGCCAATATCTTATTCCTTGAATTAAGGCACATACTGCTACGTTTGGATTTTCAGGAACGGATTCGCGGCGACCATCATATTTTTACTAAACAAGGTGTGGTGGAAATTTTAAACATCCAGCCACTGGGTGCAATGGCAAAAGCCTATCAGGTCAAGCAAGTCCGTCAGATTATTGTCCGCTATCGTTTGGGGTTAGATGATGACTAAGTATGAAATGATTATTTACTGGAGCGAAGAAGATCAAGCCTATATCGCCGAAGTGCCAGAACTGGCGGGTTGCATGGCGGACGGCGGCAGTTATCAGGAAGCGGTTAAAAATGCTGAGCGGGTGATTGCACAATGGATAGAAACTGCTGTTGAGCTGGGGCGTTATGTGCCTGAACCTAAGGGGCGGCTGTTGTATGCGTAAACGATGGGCTATTGTTATTCAAACAGACATTGTCAACATAAGGTTGAGTTAACCACAGGGTATTGATTATGAACTGGCAAGAAGTTTGCGCAAACCCCAACTTAAAAAACCTTCCCTTTAAGATAGAGCTTAACGAATATGGGCAAGTGGTTATGAGTCCAATGAAGGTGTTTCACTCTTTGTTGCAAGGCAAGATTGAAAAGTTATTATCGCGCTGTGCAAATAGTGGTGAAGCCTTCCCAGAGTGCGCCATCCATACCAGAAAAGGTACTAAAGTGGCTGATGTGGTGTGGGTGTCTGATGAACGTTTGCAACAGATCAAACATGAAACCGAATGTTCGATTGCGCCGGAAATCTGTATTGAGGTGTTATCTGACAGCAACACGGAAAAGGAGATGCTGGAGAAAAGACAGCTTTATTTCCAACAACAGGCAAAGGAGTTTTGGCTGTGCGACCAGCAAGGGAATGTGCGTTTTTTTAATCCGCAAACCGAATTGTTGCACTCGGAATTGATGCCGCAGTTCCCTAAGCACATTGATGTTTGAATATGAAAAATAACCTTATGTCATTCTGGCGGTTAATTTTCAAAAAGTACGCAAGCGGCTGTGTAACATCAGGCAATAAAAAATAGCTAGGACAATGCGATGAACAATAGATATACCGCAGTGATAAAACAGGATGGCGGCTGGTGGCTAGGTTGGATTGAGGAGGTTCCAGGTGTTTGTGCCAAGAAGCCACTCATGATGAATTGATTGAAAGCCTAAAAATCACCTTGCAGGAAGCGTTGGCTTTTAACCGTGAAGAAGCGTTATTAAATGCGGGTGTCCATTATCAAGATGAGGGCTTTGTTGGTCTATGGAGTGACCGCGCAGAAATGCAAGACAGCACGGCATGGGTGAAAAATAATAGGCAATCGGAATGGGCGGTGATGGAGCCATTATTGATACGGGTATCCGATTGATGTTAGCTGCAACTCGACTTATAGAAAATAAATTTACTTACTTTTTAACCGTTTTTTGGAACACCAATGCTCAGTATTAAAGATTTGACCGTTAACGTCAACGATAAGAAAATCCTCAAAGGCATTAACCTTGAGATTAAGGCGGGGGAAATCCATGCCATTATGGGGCCTAACGGTTCTGGCAAAAGCACGTTGTCGCATATCTTGTCAGGCAAGTCCGGTTATGAAGTCACGGGCGGGTCGGCGACTTATCAGGGCAAGGATTTGCTGGCGATGCCGCCGGAAATTCGGGCGCGGGAAGGGGTGTTTTTGGCCTTCCAATATCCGGTGGAAATCCCCGGGGTCAGCAACGTGTATTTGCTGAAAGCCGCCCTTAATGCCGTGCGCAAGTATAACGGCGATGATGAAGTCGATGCGATGGATTTTTTGACGCTGGTCAAAGCCAAAGTGAAGGCGTTGGAAATGGATGAAAAATTCCTCTACCGTGCCGTCAACGAAGGTTTTTCCGGCGGCGAAAAGAAACGCAATGAAATCCTGCAAATGGCGATCTTAGAGCCGAAGCTGTGCATCTTGGATGAAACCGATTCCGGTTTGGACATTGACGCGCTAAAAATCGTTGCCGATGGGGTCAACTCCTTACGCTCGCCTGACCGTGCGTTTATTATGGTCACGCATTACCAACGCCTGTTGGATTACATCAAGCCTGATTTTGTCCATGTCTTGGCGCATGGGCAAATTATCAAGTCCGGCGGCCCTGAGCTGGCGTTGGAGTTGGAAGAAAAAGGCTATGGTTGGCTTGAAGAGGGTCAGGTAACGGCATGAGTACAGTATTGAACCCTTATCTGGCCGCGTATCCGGCGCTGTCTGCGGTGTTGCCTGGGCAATCCTTGGCGTGGTTGCAAGACATTAGAGCGGAGGCTTGCGCACGTTTTGCCAGCCACGGTTTCCCTACCCCGCGTGAAGAGGACTGGCGTTATAGCAATGTGTCCGCTCTGGACAAAAAAAACTTTGCCCCGGTGTTGGCGGCGGCCACCCCCGTCATTGATGCCGAGTGGTTAAGGCAATACCAATTGGCGGATGCGTGGTCGCTGGTGTTGGTGGACGGGCATTTTTGCGCGGCGTTGTCACAACTACACGGTTTACCCGCTACCGTGCAGGTAGTGGGCATGGCTGAGGCTTTGCAAGAGGCTGACGAACGGCTAGCCTCTTATTTCGGTACGGCGGTAAACAGTGCCGAACATGGTTTTATCGCGTTCAATAATGCCTGTTTTACGGATGGTGTGTTTGTGCATATCCCCGCGCAAGTGGTGTTAGACAAGCCTATCCAATGCCTGCATATCGTCACCCAAGAGGGGGCCTTGGCGACCACGCGCAATCTGTTGGTGTTGGGCGATCAGGCTGCGGCGCAATGGGTGGAGACTTTTGTCGGTACGGCTGTTGGTTATTTGTCGGTGGCGGTGACTGAGGCGGTGGTCGGGCAGAATGCCAGCCTGACCGCTTATAAGGTGCAGTGCGAATCGGAGCAAGCCTATCATTTTGGTGGCTTGTATATCAAACAAGCGCGGGATGCCCGTTGCAACCACCATAATTTTGCTTTTGGTGGTTTACTGGCGCGTTCGGACATCCATACCGACTTGGCGCAAGCGGCGGAATGTGAGCTTAACGGCCTGTATCTGGGGGGCAAACGCCAACACATCGACAACCATACGCGCATCAACCACAACCAGCCCTACGGTATTAGCCGCGAAACCTACAAAGGGGTCTTGGCTGACCGCGCCAGAGGCGTGTTTCAAGGCCGCGTGGTGGTGGCCGAAAATGCCCAAAAGACCGATTCGACCATGAATAACCGCAACTTGCTGTTATCCGCCGATGCCGAAGCCGACACCAAGCCGCAACTAGAAATCTATGCCGATGATGTCAAATGCGGCCACGGCGTGACGGTCGGGCAATTAGATGAAAAATCGGTGTTTTATCTGCAATCGCGTTGTATTGATGAAGAGACGGCCAGAAATATGCTAACGTTTGCGTTTGCCAATGAAATGGTCGATAAGGTGAAGGTCAAAGCCCTGCATGAATTAGTGCTGGCGCAGGTGTTGGCCCGTTTTCCGCAGCAAGGCATTAACCAAGATTGGTTATAAGATAGCGGCAACAGGGATGCAAAGGGTCGGCAGTTGCGATAAGGTGACGCTATCGTCGGCATAAAGGGTCATTTTTTCCGCATACACCTCGCCGTGGGGCTTACGATAGACTTCCAGGCACATCTCGTTAAGATTGAGCAACCAGTATTCGGCAATGCCGTGCAGGGCATATAAGCGCAGCTTCTGGTTTTGGTCAAATTTTAACGAGGTGTCGGCGACTTCGATCAGTAACAGCACGTCATCGGCGATGGGGTGGCGGGAAGAGTAATAATCGGCGTTCGGCTTTAATAGCATGAAATCCGGTTCCGGCTCTGACAAGTCGCCGAGCTGGAGCGGATTTTGGGCGTTAATTAATGCCTTATCAGCAACCCGTGGTGCAAAAAAATTAAGTAGACGGATAACATGACCCGCATGATTAAAGCCTATCGGTGCCATATCCAAAATTTCTCCGTTGATAAGTTCCACGCGGCTTTCTGGCGGAAAAATGGCCGCCTCGCCCAATCTGCGCCATTCATTAAGGTTGGTCAGGTGTTTTGTAGGATTAACAGTAGCCATAAGTGCATCAAACCCGATTTCATTTACCATTAAATATAATGCGTTGCCCGTTCATTTGCAACCTCTCAGAAACTTAAGACGAATCATGACAAATTTTCCCGTAGCAAAAATCCGCGCCGACTTTCCGATTTTGGCGGAAAAAATCCGTAACAAACCGCTGGTTTATCTCGACAATGCCGCCAGTTGCCAAAAACCCAATACCGTCATTGACAGCATCAGCCACTTATACCGCCATGATTACGCCAACATCCATCGCGGTGTGCATACCTTAAGCGTGCGTTCAACCGATAAGTTTGAAGCGGCACGGGAAAAAGTGCGCTCGTTCATCAACGCGGCCAGCCACAAAGAAATTATTTTTGTCAGGGGTGCGACCGAAGCCATCAACCTTATCGCCCAAACCTTTGGTAGGGCCAACATTAAGGCCGGGGATGAGATTGTCATCACCGCTATGGAGCATCATTCCAATATCGTACCGTGGCAAATGCTGTGCGAACAAACCGGCGCGGTGCTGAAAGTCGCGCCGATGAATGTCCAAGGCGAATTGCTTTATGACGCGTTCGCGGCCTTATTAAACGAGAAGACCCGCTTGGTGGCTGTCGTCCACATGTCCAACGCGCTGGGCACTATCAATCCCGTGCAAAAGATCATCGCCGCCGCCCATGCCCAAGGCATCCCCGTCATGTTGGATGGCGCCCAGGCTATCCCGCATATCGGGGTTGACGTGCAAGCGCTGGATTGCGATTTTTATGTGTTCTCAGGCCATAAGCTTTATGGGCCATCGGGCATCGGCGTGTTATACGGCAAACAAGCCCTATTGGAAGCCATGCCCCCTTACCAAGGCGGCGGCGATATGATTAAAACCGTCACCTTTGAAAAAAGCACTTACGCCGGATTGCCGCATAAATTTGAAGCCGGTACGCCCAATATCGCCGATGTGGTCGGCTTAGGCGCGGCCATCGACTACCTAAACGACATCGGCATGGCCGCCATCGCCGATTACGAAGCAACATTGCTGGCTTATGCCACCGAACAGGCCCAACAAATCAAAGGCCTGCGCATCATTGGCGAAGCGGCGGAAAAAGGCGCGATACTGTCGTTTGTGCTGGAGCGCATCCACCCCCACGACATCGGTACGATGCTGGAGAGTTTGGGTATCGCCATCAGGGCAGGGCACCATTGCGCCATGCCAGTGATGGACTATTACCAGATTCCCGCCACCGCACGGGCCTCGTTTGCCATGTATAATACTAAGGAAGAAGTTGATGTGCTGATGGCCGGGATTAGGGGGTTGATTGAGGTGTTTGGGTAAATGGTTGAAAATGGCTGGTCAACGACGCTATGGAAGCAGTAGAACAGCTTAACCCACAAACGGTAGTGAACGGCCTAACATCATTTCTTGCCGTCTTACAGCCTTTAGACAGTTTTGCAGATGTTGACGCTGTGGCTTATGTTGATGGCATCCGTAGTACCAGCCGATTGCTAACGAATAACGACAGTAAAAGGAATGTTTGATGTTTTATACTATCAAAGCCCATATACATCAAGGCGAACAATCCGGCTTTGTCGCCGAATGCGTTGAGTTGCCCATTGTCACCCAAGGCTTGACTTTAGATGAAGTGACCGCAAACTTACGCGAGGCCGTCGCTTTGCATTTGGAAGGCGAGGATTTAGCAACGTTAGGGTTTGCACCGAATCCGCCAATTGTCGTCAATTACGAAATGGCTTCTGTGTGCCAACATTAAAACGTTTGACCGCTAAGCAGATTTTAGCTATTTTGAACGGATTTGGCTTTATGGTTGCTTCCCAACGTGGTAGCCACATTAAAATGATACCGATGGTTGCAGGCCAAAAACAGCTACTGCCTATCCCCAATCATGACGAGCTGGATACAGGAACGTGCAAAGCGATTATGCGCCAAGCCAGCCGTTACATCAGTGTGGAGCAACTTTATCCGCATTTCTATTCTGAATAAACGAACAGAGACTACCATGTTTGAAGACCTACGCGACCTCTATCAAGAGGTGATATTTGACCATAACCGTAACCCGCGCAATTTTCGGGTTATTGATAACGCCGACCGTAAGGTCGAAGGCTTTAACCCCTTATGTGGCGACCGCCTGACGCTGTATCTGAAAATGGCGGGTGACACCATACAAGATGCCAGTTTTCAAGGTTCCGGTTGCGCCATTTCCACCGCCTCGGTGTCGTTGATGACGGAGATTATCAAAGGCAAGACCGAAGCGGAAGCACAAGTCTTGTTTAAGACTTTCCATGACATGACCACCGGCAAAAGCGAAGACCTCCAATTGGAAGCGGTGGGCAAGTTGGCGGTGTTGGCGGGGGTGCGCGAGTATCCGGCCCGCGTCAAGTGCGCGACCTTGGCTTGGCATACGCTGGATGCCGCGTTAAAGAATGAAACCCAAGCCATTTCCACCGAATAACTCCCCACCCGCCAGCCTATGCGCTTGAGAACTGACAGGGCTGCCCCGTACCGGCCATGACCCATCCTTATACCGGAAAACTCGCCGTGCTTTATGAAAACCACGGCGATCCTCTGCCGTTTGTGCACTTGGCCGAACAGCTGGCCGTGCCGCTAAGAAACAGCGCGGACATAGGTTTCGACCAACACGAGGCTTTTTTCTTAAGCTGGCGCGAGGGCATGTTAAAACTGCTCGATCATGAATTGCTTAAAAAAGGCGGCATGGCGGTTGATATTGAGCCACGCCAAGGCGAACAACGTTCGTGGCCCGCCCCTAAGGACGGGGCGTTGGCGAAAGCTTTGGGGCGCAAAACCAAAACTGTCGTCGATGCGACCACGGGCTGGGGGCAAGACAGCCTGCATATTTTCCGTATGGGTTATGAGCTACTGTGCATAGAGCGCTCGCCGCTGATGGCCGCCTTGCTGGCCGATGGTTTTAAGCGCTTGGCGCAAGCGGACTGGATGCAACGCTTGCAGCTACAGCCGCCCACCTTGTTGGCGGGCAATGCTATAGAATTGTTGGCTTCCTTGCCTGAACCGCCGGACTGTATTTATCTTGACCCGATGTTCCCGCCCAAACGCAAAAAATCGGCGCTGGCCAAAAAATCCATGATGGTGTTGCGTGATTTATTGGGTGATGATGAGGATAAGGACGCTTTGTTTGCCGCCGCCCTGGAGGCCACGGGTAAGCGGGTGGTGGTGAAATGCCCCGATTATGCGCCGCCGTTGGGCGGTGGCAAACCGAGCGATAGTTTTCACGGCAAGTTATTGCGTTATGACGTTTTTTTAAAATGAGGGCTTAGGCGATGTCGGATTGGGTGGATGTGATTGCCGAACGTGCTTTGGCAGACGGTGAGCGGATAGTTGCAGATGTCGATGGCACGGATGTCGCCGTGTTTAAGATTGATGGCGCGTGTTATGCGATTGAAGATGTCTGTACCCACGATGGCGCGGAAATCGCCAGCGGTGTGTTGGACGGGGATGAGATAATCTGCCCACGGCATGGGGCGCGGTTTTGTGTCAAGACTGGGGCGGTCAAGTCCGCCCCGGCGTATGAGGATGTCGCCTGTTTTCCGCTGCGTATTGAAAACGGCGTGATACAGGTTAAGGATGACCGTTGGGATTAGGTTGTTGGGGGCGGGCATAAAACCGCTATGCCCGCCCCGTCAAGCACTTACAAACTGCCGTTAGCTTTCAGATAAGTCAGCAATTCACGCAGTGCTTCCGGTTTGTTGAGCGGTGTTGGGTCGCCGATTTGGTCGCTGCTGTTGACTCCGTGGCAAGATGGGCAGGTGCGGATTTCACCCGGCTGCATGGACAACCAGTTGCGTTCCCTGACCACAAAATGGCCTTGAGTGTCGGTCAACTGCCAAGCAAGGGCGCGGCGGGTCGGCAACAGCATGGCGACCGAACCGTCACTGGCAATTTTGACGCTGCCTTTAGGTGCGCCCGCCGCTTCGGGTATATTGGCGGTGACGCTGTGCAACGGCTGCCCTAAGACGCGGCGGCCTGGTTTGGGCGTGGTGGAATAACCGCCAGTCCAGCCACGCAATTGGTCAGCCTGAAAAGCTTGGAAATGCGCCACTTCATAGACTTTACCGGTAGGGGTCACGGTTTGCGTACCGGAACCCGCCACCGCCAGATTAAACGGTTGTTGCTTGTCGCTGTGGTCGCGGGTGGTGACATTGCGCATAATCGCCAACGCCAAGCCGTGGCTTTTCAGATATTGGCGCAGGTTGGCTTCGTCCACCCCTTCTTCTTGCAACACTTGCTGTTCAGGTGTATCCAACACCGGCTGTAGTTTGGCGGGTTTAGGGGTGGCTTTGACTTCAACAGGTTGCAGTTCCCAGAGTTCACTGGAAATATGGAATAAAGAATCAGGGCCGTAATAGGTGATATTTTTAGTGATGCCGTTGGTTAAGGGCTGGTCTGCCGCCCAAGTGCCATTGGGCAGTTGTTTTAAGGTGCGCAAGCGGAACGCATAACGGGCTTGCGGGTAAGTGTCCGAATAATCGGCGGTATGGGTGCCTTCATCGTGGTCTCGGCGGGTTTCAAAGGTATGTGCCGCAATCAAGGTGCCGTTCGATAATATCCCAGGGTCGCGGTAATGGCCTGAATTTTGGGGTGGCGGTGTGGCCCCGTCAGCGACAAACGATGAGGTGCTGATGTCGGTGAGATAATCGACCGTCATCTGGTCGGCATTGTAATTCGGGGCGACATTTCTTAGGCGCACGATTTGTCCGGCGGCATGGGTGCCAAATTCTGGCGCGTTAATGCCGATAAAAAAATTGGGGTTAGTCGGGTCTTGGCTGATTTGCAAAAGATTGCTGATTTTGTTGGGATTGGAATTGCTGGTCAAATAGGTCAAGACCGGATCATCAGTAAACACCGCATCGACATAAGAGCCGCCCAATTCATGCCGCCCGATATGGTTGACCAATTCCAGCATAGAGCCGTCTTCATGCACTTGCCAAGGGAAAAAATGGTTGAAGCTGTGCCCATGCAGGTTGGTGCCGGCCAAGGAAATCGTGTCAAACGTGAGCGGTTCGGGGAACACTTCCGTGCGGTTGT